>JAJTBL010000263.1 GCA_021286925.1 Spirochaetia bacterium
AAGGATCGGCCGCTGCGCGTGGAACAGATTCAGCCTGCCTCATCCCAGCCTGACCGAGCGATTCTGACGGTGCTGGAAGCGGTTGGGGCTGACGTCGTTGCCGAGCCGAATGCCGTTTCAGTCAGATCGAAGGATCTCCGGCCCTTTGATTTTGACGCTACCGACTGCCCTGATTTGTTTCCGCCGCTCGCGGTTCTGGCAGCCGCCTGCCGTGGCACATCACGGATACACGGCACTCCAAGGCTTGCAGGCAAGGAAAGCAATCGGGCACTCACCATTCAGAACACCCTCGGCGCCCTTGGCGCCAGGATTCGCCTTGAGGACGATGACATGATCATAAATGGCGGCCGACTCCACGGCGGCGCTGTTGATGCTCATCAGGATCACCGCATCGCGATGATGGCTGCCGTCGCGTCACTCGCGGCAGGCGAGCCGGTCATCATTACGGGCAGTGAATGTGTCGCTAAATCCTGGCCTGGATTTTTTACCGATTTTGCTTCAATCAGCGATATTTGACCGAAGCGTATCGAGAAATTTCTTCATCTCTTCGTAATCGCGCTGGCGGATGATATGCGTCAAATAGGCCAGCTGGGAATTGATCAATTCGAGCTGACGGATTGTATATTGATTGAACATGATTTCAGTCAAAAGGCGGTCATCCTCGGCAAGCAATCCTTTGGCGATAGCCATGTGCCGTTTGAAATTGGTACCGGGCGCTTCCTGTTTTTTCATGCAGGCGGCAAAAACCATGCTGGACGCAAAAGGAGTTGAAAGAGAATATGCGACCATCCGGTCATGCTCTTCAAAGCTGTAATCAAAAATCTTGATGCCCAGATGCTGGTAGAATTCTCTGAAAAAGCGTTTGCCCTCGTCACAGGATTCAGAAATGATGACCGCGCTTTCATCGTGCAGGTCACGGATGTTCGCCAAGGTGGGACCGAACATGGGGTGGCTTGAAACAAAAGGCCGATTGAGCGTTTTATAGTAGTCTGCAAGCCCATTCTTGACCGACGCGATATCGGCAATAATGCAGGATTCAGGAAGATGCGGCAGTACTTCCCGATACGCTTCCACAGTATTGCCAAGCGCGACACAATTGATGAAAAGGTCAGGTTTTACCGCATCAAGTTCATGCAAATCGAGGATTCTGTGCACCTTGATAAAATATTTCATGCGCAAGGGATCTTGGTCATGAACCCAGACTTCATGATTCCAGCACAGCTCCTCGGTGAGCCAGGCTCCCATTCTTCCAGTACCTAAAATGAAAATTTTCATGGCGCCCCTCAATTTATTCCTCAATCTATCCGTGTTTCATCATAACAGCCGAGGATCCTGAAATCCTGCGCTTCCTGCGATACCGCCGCAATCGCTGCCGCGACGCGTTCTTCTTCAAGTGATCCTTCAAAATCGATAAATATCGCATATTTACCCGGTTTGTCGGGAACCGATTCAATACGGGTCAGGTTGATTGCCGCATCAGCAAAGACTCGCAGAATGCTGAACAGCGAGCCCGCTTTATCGCCGGCGGTAAAGACAGCGGAGCATTTCGAGCCTTTATTCTGCAATGCTTCGGTTGCGAGCACAAAAAACCTTGTCCGATTGTGTTCGGCATCCTGAATGTCTTCTTTTATGATGTCGAGTCCGTAAAGGTCGGCGGCGAATCGGCTCGCGATCGCGGCAACACCCTTGGGCCGTGTCTCTGCGATAGCTTTCGCGGCTCCCGCGGTATCATAAAATGAAACTGGATCAAGGTGGTTCCGTGCGAGGAAGTTTCGGCATTGGGCCAGCGCCTGTGAATGAGACCAGACAGTTCTCAGTTCGCGGTGGTCGGTGCCGGGCGGACAGACCAGGCAATGCCTGACCGGCATATCGATGGCAGCGACAATTTTGAGATTTGTGTAGATCAGGATAGAGTTGACTGGTCCTACAAGGCCGCCAAGGGTGTTTTCGACCGGTACGATGCCGAAATCGAAATTTCTGGCTTCCACATTTTCGAAAACGTCCTGGAATTCATGGCAGGGCATGGTAGCGAAAGAAGGGTAGAGCTGTCGCGCCGCAACCTCACTGTAAGCTCCATGTTCTCCCTGAAAGCCAATTGTCTTGAAGTTCATCTTCTGCAGACGCTTGCTTTCCGAAATAACGAAAGAATAAATGTCAACCGCAAATTTCGGCTCAACCAGACAGTGGCTTGAACGTTCCACTTTTTCAAAAATCGCTTTTTCGCGGGAACTGTCTTCGATCCCCGTCTTGAACTTCTTCGTCAAAATCGCTTTTTCCATACGCTCGTTCAAAAGGGCCAGTATGCGGGCATCGATCTTGTCGATATCCTGCCGCAAATCATCCAGTGTCATGTATTCCTCCTAATTAGGCTAAAACCGAAACTGCCCGGGCAGTCAGGTACAAATCCGCGAGCGCGATCGCGGCCGCTGATTCAATGACAACAGCACTGCGAAGCGCGATACAGGCATCGTGCCTGCCTTCTATTTCCAACCGGGTCAAGGTTTGAGAAGAAAAATCGAATGTTTCCTGCGACAGAGCTATGGAAGAAGTCGGTTTGACGGCGGCTCTGAACACGATTGGATTCGAGTTCGAAATACCCCCATTGATACCGCCAGCTCCATTTTTGCTCGTCTTCCCGCTTGCGTCCAGAATAGGGTCATTATGCTCATGCCCATACATTTTCGCAGCAGCGAAACCATCGCCAAACTCGATGCCCCGGATGCCGGGAACTGCAAACACCGCGTGACTGATGACGCTTTCGCAGGCGTCGAAAAATGGTTCGCCAAGCCCCGCAGGGATTCCCCTGACAGTAACCTGAACCAGTGCGCCGACTGAATCGCCCGATTCCTGCGCCTGTCGGACAATTCTGCTGACATCGGGGCTTCCCCCTACTTCCAGAATCCGGGTTTCAAAGCTCGCGAACGAGAGAATTTTTTTGGCGATCGTGCCTGCGGCGACCAGACCTACCGTGATTCTGCCGGAAAAATGGCCGGAGCCCCGGGGGTCTGAAAAGCCGCCATACTTTCGGAGTGCGCAAAAATCCGCGTGT
>JAJTBL010000264.1 GCA_021286925.1 Spirochaetia bacterium
ATTGTCGCACCGAGGGCTTGGCCTGCCGCTGTATTCCCAAGTGACAAGCCCATTGCGCCGTTACCAGGATTTGCTGGCTCATTACCAAATTCGGGCTTTTCTTGCAAAAAAAGCCGGCCTTCCTGAAGCTGATGCCATGATGCTCCGCGAAGAAGATGTCGCTCAGCGCTGTATGCTGGCTGCCCAGGCCTCAGCACAAACCCGCCAAGCTGAACGCGATTCAAGAATGCACTGGGTTTGCGTTTGGCTGATGAAGAATCCTGGCTGGAAGGGGCTGGCAACCGTCATGGATGCGGGCAATCGAGATGCTTTGTTGTTTGTCCATGATTTTGGGATTGAACTGCAAATGAGAACCCGCAGGCAGCTGGAACTTGATTCAACCATTTTTGTCCGTGCGACACGCATCAACATTCCGAATCATGATTTTACCCTTGAAGAGGCTGAGCCGGTTTGAGATTTTCATTCTTTTATTTTTAAGTACCTGTCAATTTGCCTGCTCAGTCCGATTTATAAGGAGTTTTACAGATCTGCAAACACGAGGTTCCAAGGCTTTGCAATTTCTCGCAATCCTTGAGATTTTTCCGAAACTCACAACCTGCATTTTTCAAAATGCAGCGAGATTTTGAAAGAATATCAGCTTGAAAAGTTTTTAATGGAATTACAAGTTTATCCCGTTTGACCTTTTCAGTGCTATACCGTATGCTTCTGAAGTATTCATGTGCAGGAAGTTATGGATCATAAGGAAATAAGACTCGCTGTCATTCTCTCGATGGACGTTCCCGGTTTGCACTTTTCAGGCCGAGAGGAAGAAGAAGATGCGCGCCTCATTGAACGCTGCGGGACTGCCGTCAGAAGCTGTGCTGCCGAATACAAGGGTGAACTCCTGCAATCGATTGGTGACTCCTTTCTTATTGCGTTTACAAACTCGCTCGATGCTGTCCAATGTGCACAGTCTATTCAAGACAAATTCAGAAGTATTGACTCAGAAAATCCATCGGCGACGCTTTTGCCAAGAATAGGCATTCATCTAGGGGAAGTCTTTTTTATAGAACATGATGCGGCAGGAGATACGGTAACAAAAGCGGTCAGCCTTCAAGCGGTTGCACGGCCTGGGTATACCTGCGTTTCCAAAGAGGTATGGTCACTTGTTGAACCCAAACTTGTGCCAGGAACTGGATTTTCCTGCAAGCCGCTTTCACCCAGCAGAGCAAAGAGCCTTCCTGGCGCAAATCAAGACGCAATGCAGGTATTTGAGATTAAGTTTTCAGGGAATGTGGGGTCAGAAACTAACAGCCAAAATTCAGCTATAAATGAAAAATCAAACTTAAGCACAAGATTGGAAACACCAGTAAAAGCATGCGGAGAAAATCAAGAGAACAGCGGAGATAATTCCCTTCAGAATTCCTCCTTCAATTCGGAACATCAGAGCGCTAATCTGAACAGCAGTCCTGAAAATATCGTTTCATCAATCAAGGTCGCACTATTGGATGACATACGAGCATCAGGCAGACGCCTGACTGTGGATGAAGCGCTCGAGAAATATGGGTATTACGGAGTTGAAGCAAAAGAAGCAATTGCCCAGCTTGCCGATTCTGGAATTCTCATCCGAAGCACCCGGAATGGGGGGCAAGCTTCCTTCAATTCGACTTCTGATCTTGGAAAATCAATCGAACAAGCGGTACACGCAATCGTCCATGAAATCGAACGGTCAGTGCGAGAAGGCGATTTCAAGAACCAGATTAAGAGCTCGTCAGTAAAAAAAGTTGTCAAGGAAGAAATAAAAAATTCATTTAAAATAACCGAGGAGCGGGATAGAAAGCAGCATCGTGAAAGACGCGCACGAAAGAGAGAAGTCAGCACAACCAATTTTGAAGCCTATAAGAATGAACTTGTAAAAAAACAGGAAAAGCTTGCAAAAAGCATTCCAGGAGGAATAGTTTCTTTTGTAATTGTCAATTCTGCGCTGTTTTTCTTTACCTTGAAAAATTTAAACGGCTTCCCATGGCCAGTTTTCGTCGCTCTTTTCTGGCTTTTTGGCATCATTGACAATGTTTTCAGTTATTTCAGAGTCAGAAAGCAGAATTTCGAGGTGCAGGCTCTCCCTGATCTTGATGAAACGGAAACCCGCGAAATCCGTGAAATACACAAGGAACGCGACAAGATAGGGAAGAGCTTTATCAATCTCCTGACAATTCCGACAATTTTGATGCTCATCAATCTCGCAACTCGAGGTCGGGATCCGTGGTTTCTCATACCGTCTGGCATCATTGCTGTCAGTTTTCTTGCTCAAGTCGGACGTTACTTTTCCACGATTCCTGCTAGAACACGAAAGTTTTTTGAAAAAATCGGCATTTCTGGCGGTAAACGCGGTTTGAAAAACGCATCCGCACAGCGCATGGAAGAATCAGGTGTCGAGTTAGGTGAAGTTTATGATGCCTTGTATCGAAACGCAAAAGAGGCTGCCGCAGATATCGAGCGATCGCTGAGAGCTCATGACACCAAAGAAGCCGATGAAATGAAACCGCAGCTCAACAGCTATCTCAATCAGGTTTTACTGCTTGCAAAAACAACGAACGAAATTGATACCATTATTTCTGAAATTCCTATGGATAACCTGGCTCGTGACAAGGCAAGCCTCGTGGCAAAGCTCTCCAGCGCTGAACCAGCAATGAGGGCTGAATATGAGGCAAATATTCGTGAAATCGAAAAGCAGGAATCTTCTTTCAAGGCCCTTAATGAACAGAAAGAAATAATGGATCTCAGACTTAAAGCATCTGTTAATCAGCTTCAGCAATTAAAAATGGAGCTTGCAAGAACCAGAGCTATGGATGCCGAGACTTCTGCTTTGGAAGCATCTTCTGCCATTAGCTCGCTTCGGTCCAAATCGGTAGAGCTGGCAAATTACTTGGAAGATTTAAAGGGTGGGATGATTGAAGCTGCCGAGGATCCTTTTAGTTCCCTCGGTAGTGTTTCCAATCTTGTGCTTGATAGCAACAAAGGTGAAAACCCATCACCCCCG
>JAJTBL010000265.1 GCA_021286925.1 Spirochaetia bacterium
TGCGAAACCGTCGCATTGTTCGTCATGGCCTTTACCTTCGGCGCAATCTGAAAAAGCTCATTCGATATCAGACTGACATCGTGGCGGCGCAAGCGTCATTGTCTTGCGCCGTTTTCATTTGAAGAAGGAAAGGACAATGGTGAGAGAGACCGTCAAAGTTGGATCTGTCATGATGGGCGGCAATTGGCCGGTCAGCATTCAGACCATGTGGAAAGAACCTTTGCCTGCTTTTTCCGGGATGTCGGATCCACGGCTTGCTGAAGCAGCTGAGCGGATCAAGCATTTGCAGGACATTGGCTGTGATATCCTGAGGTTCGCCATTCCCGATGAAACGAGCATCGAATCCCTTGGCTTGCTCGCTGGAATGACTTCCATGCCTCTTGTGGCGGACATCCATTTTGACTGGCGCTTGGCTCTTAAATGCCTCGATTTCCCGATTGCAAAAATCAGGATCAATCCGGGAAACATCGGAGCCCGGTGGAAGGTGGAAGAAGTCGTCAGGAAGGCGAAGGATAGAGATGTCCCAATTCGGATAGGTGTCAACGCAGGCTCTCTGCCGGAAGATCTGCGTTCCATTGAAGATACAGCCCGAGCCTGCATAATCGCCGCGGAACGAGAAATTGCGGTTCTTGAAGAGCTTGATTTCCATACGATTGTCGTTTCCATGAAACTGAATGAACCAGCTGAAGTGCTTCGAGCGAACCGGGATTTTGCTTCCAAGTTCTCCTATCCGCTCCATCTAGGGGTCACAGAAGCCGGCCCCCTTATCAGCGGCGTTGTCAGGAACACCGCAGCGCTTGTGCCGCTTCTGCAGGAGAATATCGGAGCGACCATAAGGATTTCCCTCTCTGACAGCATGGAAGCAGAAGTCTTGGCCGGAAGAGAGATTCTGGCCTGCGCCGGTGCGCGGAATGCCGGTGCCCGGATTGTATCCTGCCCGCGATGCGGACGGGCCAGCTTCGATACACACGCGTTTCTTGCCCGATGGAGCGAGCGGCTTTACCGAATTCAGAAACCCATCACGATCGCCGTCATGGGCTGCGTCGTCAATGGTCCGGGTGAGGCGAAAAACGCAGATATCGGGATTACCGGGGCAGGAGACTATGTGCTCATTTTCAGAAAAGACCGCGAGCCACTAAAAATAAAGCCTGCGGAAGCAGACATGGCATTCTCACAGGCTCTTGAATCAATAATAAACGAATAGCGAAATCGAAATTTCAAACCGGAGAAGTCGGCGTCTGCCGCTCATCCTCGTGACCTGAAGTTGAATCTTCGATATTGCAAATGATGGACTCAACCAATGATTTGATAAACGGATCCTTGATTGAATAGACGCGTCGTGTTTTGACAACCTCAGAAGCAACGATACCGGTTTTTTTCAGGATGGCGAGGTGCTGGGACACAACCGGCTGCGGTTGGTTGAGACAGCGCCAAATATCTCCGACGCAGGGAACATCTTGGTGCGCTATGAGGCACAGAATTTTCAGACGGACCGGGTGTCCGATGGCTTTGAATTTAGAAGCGTAAGGTTCAAGGTAACTTTCATCACAGGGAGAGGTTAAATCATTGCTCATAAAAGAAACATACCATGATTCGATAAAAATAGCAACATAAATAATTGCATATATGCAAAAAATGTTAAAACCAAACGCGTTTTCTCATTATTCCCCGTTCGAGGAAGTGAGGAATTTAGCCGGCAAAACCGCGGCAAGGCAGGCGCGCATTTTGTTTTTATCGATTGAACCATCATATTCGAGCCAACACAAATTCCGCGCTTGATACTGATTGAAGTTCTGCGGACACGATGGCCCTGCGAGGATAACCGCGGTGTCAGATAATCCGAGCAGTGATATCTCTGCAGTCAGTACCTGCCAATGGAGCGGAAAGTCCCGCGCATTGATGACGACAAGCGCAGGAGCGAGCTCCGCAACATTGTCGGAAAGTTTGACTGGATCCCGATACCGAACAAGAGTATACCCCTGTAACCGAAGCCTATGGCTCATCTGACGTGAAAATGTATCATCATCGGCAACTAATACCGCTATCATCACAGGGAATCCTTACTGGAACAAAAACTGCCTGCCAGCTATACTGACCAGGACAACGCAGGAAAGCATACGATGAATAAAAAAGAACCGCAAGTACTCCTTGAATCTCTCAAGCATTATGGCCCTTATATCGAACTCCGCCGCGCCCTCGAAAGCGGTCAGAAAACGCTTGCCATAAAAGAAGCGGAGCTTCCGTTTCTGGCTATGACTGCAGCGGCTCTTTACCGGTTTGAGGGGAAAAAACTTTGCGTTGTTGTCCCGACGGACCAGGAAGCTGAAAATTTTATCCGTGATATGGGATTTTTCAATGCATCGGCCGGCATACTGCCCTGGTGGCAGACAGGAGCCTACCGCTCAGTATCGGTTCGATCCCGGATATTCGGTGAGCGAGTCAGGACCCTCGCAGATCTTGTCCATGGCAAAGCCCCGTTGGTAGTGGCCAGTGTGCGCGCTTTCATGACCCCGGTTCCCCCGCGGAGCTACCTGGCTGAAAAACTGATCATACTCAAGCGTTCATCCAAATTCGACCCGGAGCACATAGCGGATCGGCTTTCACAGTATGGCTATCTGCGGGTGCCGCGTGTAAGCCTTCCCGGTGAATACGCCCTGCGCGGCGAAGTCCTCGATCTTTACATGCCAGGTGATGATTCAGCATTAAGGATTCAGTTCGAATTCGATATGATTGAAAAAATCACCGCTTTTGATCCCGGCACCCAGACTGGATTCGATTCTTCTGCGGCCTATCAAGGAAGTCATGTGGGAGCCCGAAATTCTGGAAAGAATTTTAGAGCGAGGATCTGGCTATCCGCAATGCCGTGAAAGGATGAGCGCGCTTGTAGACGCCTTGCAGCGGCAGGAAGAAGGAAGCGCAGAAGAGTATTGGTTCGGTTCAGCCTTTGAAACCTTACACAGTGCCGCTGAATATTTCGATTCAGAGACAATCCTTATATTTGCAAACCA
>JAJTBL010000266.1 GCA_021286925.1 Spirochaetia bacterium
ATATGTTTTACCGGTGTCATCAGTTTGCTTGAAGATTGAACCGGAGCCAGTTGCCCCTGCAAGCGTTCCTGAAGCGACGACACGCTGAAGCATATCGGTCATGACTGCCGCATTCTGCGGGCTTATCACCTGGGCTTTGCTTCCCTGCCGCTTCTGCGCTTCTCGGGCGTCTTTTTCAGGTTCGAGTATCACAGTGCCATTTCTGTCTTCAACATATCGAATCGCGATGGGAGTCGGCGAAATGCCGCCTGTCGCAAAGGTTGAAAAGGCTTTAGCCATTTGCAGGGGGGTAACGCCGATAACGCCTAATGCAAGCGGATAGAGCCTCGGGAAGGTATTCTGGATTTCCTTGGGGTCGGTAATGCCAAGCAACGCCGCAGCCCGCTGGATTGCTGCATCAAAGCCGATCATGTCGAGAACCTTGACAGATGGAACGTTCATGGATTTTGCAAGTGCCTGCCAGGCAAGGACCTTGCCCTTCCATTCCCCCTTAAAATTGAGCGGAATATAGGGGGTGCCATCTTCATTATAGAAAATCGTGGGTGCATCGTAGATGAGAGTACCTTCGGTCAGCTTGCCTGAATCGATGGCTGCAGAATAATACAAGGGTTTGAACGTAGAACCAGGCATCAGTTTAGCCTGTGTGGCCCTGATGAGCTGATTCGACATATTGTAATCTGAACCGCCTATCAGCGCCGTGATGTAGCCAGTCTGATTGTCGATCGTAACCAGAGAGCCTTCCACAATCGTTTTTTCCAGTTCCTTCTTGCTGGAAGCTGTGCTTGCGTTGGAAAGCGCTTTCAAATCGGAAAGCCCGAACATGAGACTCATGGCATCGACGACGGGATTCAGTTTTGTACGATAGGTTTCATAAGTCTGAAATTCGTTTTTCGAGGTGGAGACAAAGAGGGGTTTCAGATCGAATACAAGACCAAGCATTTCTACGATTGGTGTATACGAATTGTCAGCTTGGGAAAACCTTTGCTGAGAAGCACGGCGGAAGGAAGCGTTGGCCTGCTCAATGCCGCGTTTCATATACGCGTCAGCCGCCTCCTGGGCATCGAGATCCAGCGTCGTATAGATAGAAAGGCCGTCAGAGTAGAGGTCGAGCGATCCATACAGCATATCCTCAAGCTGGCGGCGCACGTATTCGCTGAACCAGGGCGCCTTGTCCTGCCGCATGAAGTAGGCTGAAGCGACAACACGGGTGTAATCGAAATTATCCCAGAACGCATTGTATGAGGTTTGCGCTTCACTCTTGCTGATAATGCGGCGGCTAACCATCTGGTCGAGTACGTCTCTGCTCCTCGCCTGGGCATTGGCAGGATTTTTAAATGGATTGTATTTAGATGGACTTGAAAGCTGAATTGCGAGAATTGCGGCCTCTGCTGGCGTGCACTCACGTGCGGAATGGCCGAAAAAATATTGGCTCGCAGCTTCAACCCCGTAAACCCCCGGTCCCATGACCATCCGGTTGAGATACATTTCGAGAATTTCGTTTTTTGTATAGCGGCGTTCAAGCTGCAAGGCCCACCATAATTCAACAATTTTTCTTCTCAGCGAAATGTCGCGCCTGTCGGCATAAAGGGTGCCGGCGAGCTGTTGGGTGATGGTCGAGCCGCCGCCCAGATTTTTCCCGATTATTTTGCCGATAAACGCTCGGGCTAAACCTTTTAAGGTAAATCCATGATGCGAGTAAAATGATTGATCTTCTCTGGTCAGGAAGGCCCCGATAAGCGCGGGCGGCAGATCTTTCAGCGGAACCGGATCCCGCTTTTCTTCTGCATAGAATTCGGTTATGAGCCTTCCTTTTATATCATACAGCTTGGAGGGAAGGGCTACTGTGAATTCCGAGAAATTTTCGTTTCGTAGTATATTAAGGGTACTGCCAAGACCAATGCCAAGCAAAGCGCCTATTAAAAGGGCGATTGCCATAAAAACGACCAGAACAGGTCTGAAAGTCCCTTTGTTGCCTGATGCCATGATTCAAGAGTATACAACTGTCTTCCCTTGGTCAATTGCGCAGAACATCGAGCCTTGTGTGCTTTTATAGAGAAACCCTACCAAACTACTAGAATATTATTGCGAAAAACAGTATATATGGAGGTATGATCTATTGACCATTAAATCGGTTTATGGATATAAATTTATTGAAATGCAGGGTTTATTTCAAAACTCGTTGAGTATTGAAATAAACAAGCGGTTTCCCGTCCTTTAAAACCGCTGTGAAACTCATGCATTGTATGCTTGCTCTTTTAAGCAGCTGCGGTATTTTAAAAGAGCTTCTTGCTGGCTGAGAAACGTTATTTATAGTTCGTGCCAGCAAAGCATTATAAATGGAAAAGAGTGCATGCGCACTTTTTATAATCTAATCTGTTCCCAGGGAGGAACGAACATGAAAGTAGCAATCAACGGATTCGGCAGAATCGGAAGGCTTGTTTTCCAGTCAATCGTGGATCAGGGACTGCTTGGAAAAGACAAGATTGATGTTGTCGCGGTCGTCGATGTTTCCACCGATGCCAAGTATTTCGCCTATCAGCTTAAATACGATTCAGTCCAGGGAAAGATGAACGCGGAAATTTCTTCCAAGAAGAGCGATCCTTCCAAGGCTGAGGATGATGTTCTTGTCGTCAACGGCCATG
This sequence comes from Spirochaetia bacterium, assembly GCA_021286925.1. Lineage (GTDB taxonomy): Bacteria > Spirochaetota > Spirochaetia > Treponematales > Rectinemataceae > JAJTBL01. The sequence continues at coordinate 2,643 of JAJTBL010000266.1, forward strand.
AAATTGCCTGTGTCATGGCGGAAAAAGAGCTAAAAAATCTGCCATGGACCAAGCTCGGCGTTGAGTATGTCATCGAATCCACCGGCCTCTTTACCGATGAAAAAGCTTTCGGTCACCTCGAAGCCGGCGCCAAGAAAGTCATCATCTCCGCTCCTGCCAAGAGCAAGTCGGAAGACAAAAAGATCCCGACCTTCCTTGTCGGTGTCAACCATGAAAAATATGATCCCGCGAAATACGATGTCGTGTCCAATGCTTCCTGCACCACCAACTGCCTTGCGCCGCTGGTCTACGTTCTCTTGAAGGAAGGCATCGGTATTGAAACCGGCCTCATGACCACCATCCACTCATACA
>JAJTBL010000267.1 GCA_021286925.1 Spirochaetia bacterium
TCGCTGCAATTCGTCCTTGATTCGGGTTGCCTCATAGACAGAAAGATCGTCCGGATTGACAATGACCGACATGAAGCTGTGTTTGGAAAACAGCGTCGCCAAAGCTGACAGGCGCTGGCGGATGTTGGTCAGTTTTCCATACACCTTGTCGTCTTCCTTATCCACACAGCTAGCCGCAACAGGCGATTCAGGATTGAGCCTGGTTATTGTCTGCCGCTTTTCAAGGATGCGCTCTCTGAGTTTGCTCAGTTCAGCAACCCAAAGCCCTGAAATAAAGGGCAGGGAAAGAAAGCGTACGGAAAGCGCGGTTGGAGGTGTGTCGAAGACCACAATATCATAATCCGGCGCAAGACGGCAATGAACATCTTCTATAGCCCAGAGCACCGCGTATTCTTCAGTCCCTGGAGAGTATTTCAGGATGCTGAAAAAAGAATCCAGATTGAGGGCCATATTATAGGAATAATTTTCCTTGAGCTGCTGCCTGCTTTCTTCGAGATATTTTTCAACCCACTCGGAAAGGTCAACTTCTAGCGCGTCAAGGTTTTTTTCAACCGCTCGCGGCTGCCCATTGAGCTTTGTATAGAGCGTGTCGCCGAGGTTGTGCGCCGGATCGAGCGAAGCTATCAGAACCCGTTTGCCGGACCGAGCCAATTCAAGCGCAAAGGCGCTTGAGAGCGTTGTCTTGCCAACACCGCCCTTGCCCAGAAAAAACGCCGTATTTTTCATATCTGTTCGTCCTTTAATCTATTTGCAGCATATCCATGAGTGTCGCGAGTGGATCCTGGGAGAGATCAGTGCGGGATAAAAGAATTGTGAGCTCTCGCTCCATATATGGAAGAAGCTCAACAGCAATAGGCGTCGGCGGAGAAGGAAGCCCTGCAAAACCCCCCAGAACCAAAAGGGAAAAAATATTTTCCAGCTCTTTAACCTCAAACTCGATGATAGTTGTCGCTTTTTCACGGTTTACCTGGATGGCGGTACGAAATGCGGCTTTTAAAATATGGTGCAGTTTTCGCTCCATGGCGACTCCTTGGGACCGAGCCTATAAATTCAAATAACAATATACAGTGAATCACCTTCGTGAACAAGGCTGAATACATGAAAAAGCCGGACAGCTGGGATGCTGTCCGGCCTTTGGTGACATATCCAGTGAATATCTGGATTGTCCGCTTATGCTGCCGGCTGTGTTTTCCAGTTCTTCAGGAAACTGCTGATCATGATAAAGTTCAGTATCAGCATGAAGAGGGTGATTGCGCCGACAACAGCACCGGTTATGACGTTCATCGATTTGCTCATATCCACAAAGAATACGGGGATGATGGTAACTTCATACCAGAGAAGCGCCGCGGTAACCGTAATCCAGAGGAAGATACCGGGGATAAGAACTGAAGCGACATAGGCTGGGTTGAGTTTGCGTTTGACCCACACCGCTACAGTCAGCATGACGACGGATGCAAGCAGCTGGTTGGCACCGGAAAATGCCGGCCACAGAACAGTGTAGCCGCCTGAGCGGGCAAGGAAGATACCGGTAAAAGCGATGGCGATTGAAGCAACCCACTTGTTCTCGAAGAACTTGAAGAGACCGGGGTTTTTATCTTTCAGCGGCAGTGCCATTTCCTGAACGAGATAGCGTCCGAGGCGGTTCGTCGTATCGAGGGTTGTCAAGGCAAAGGTGGATACCCATACAGCGGCGAACAGTGTCATGAAGCTCATCGGGAGGAATGGAAGGTTGGTGCTGACCATCATGGCGAATGACTGAACGAATCGGCCAAGAGCCGGAGTCGTCATCAGCTTGTCACCGAGCGCAGCGGCGCCGAAGGCTGCGATGGAGGTTACAACGAGGGTGGAGAGGAAGCCTTCCGTGAGCATGGCACCATAACCGACAAACAGAGCATCTTTTTCATCCTTCAGCTGTTTGGAACTGGTGCCGGAGGCGACCAGAGCATGGAAACCTGACAATGCTCCGCAGGCGATAATAAGCGGGACAGTCGGCCAGAACGGCGAGGGCTGAAGATTGCCAGCCGGGCCAATCAGTTTTGCGCTGAAACTGGTCACTGCCGGGATTGAAGTGAAGGGAGCAAAGCTGATCAGAGCTGAAATGCCGCCAACCAGAAGACCAAAATACAGGAAGAACGAGGAAAGGTAGTCTCGCGGTTGCAAGAGAAGGTTGACTGGCAAAGTGGAGGCCAGCACGATGTACACAAAGATGATCAGGAAGTACACATCCTTGCTCCACTTGACCGGGAACATGTTGCCTGCCCAGAAGGCCCCAATAACCAGAATGACGCCGATAACTGAACCCCAGCCAAGCCCGAGTTTGGACTTGTACATGAAGAAGCCAGCTATGACCGCAGCGACGCAGAAGAATACAAATGCCCAGAAGACACGGCCATCAGCGGCGAACTGCCCGGCTACGATGTCGCCGAAAGCCGCGACAACCAGGATGCAGAGGAAGAGGGTAAACCAGCCAAATGTTTTGCCGGCTTTCTTCCCGATCATGTCCTGCGCGACAAACTGAACGGACCGGCCGTCATAGCGGACAGAAGCGGCGAGGGCAAGATAATCATGGATGGCACCAAGGAACATGTTGCCAAGCCAGATCTAGAGAAGTCCAGGGAGCCATCCCCACGCGACAGCCATGGCAGGACCGGTGATGGGACCCGCGCCGGCTATTGAAGCGAAGTGATGTCCGAACAGGACGTACTTGGATGTCGGGACATAGTCCACGCCATCGGAAAGCCTCTTTGAAGGGGCTTCGGGAGCTTCGTTGCTTTTCAGCAACTTGTCCCTGACAATCCGACCGTACACAAAGTAGAAGGTCAAATAGATTGCCAGAGCGATTAGAGCGATAATCGTTGACATGCAGTCCTCCTGCAAAATTGGATACCTAAGCATAGCTCTCTATTTTCCCTCTGTAAATATAAAAAAAGAGGCTCTTCAGTAAATCCTATGGGTAAGGTGACAAAAAGAGAAGCTTCAGTCATAT
>JAJTBL010000268.1 GCA_021286925.1 Spirochaetia bacterium
GATACTGCCATCGATCTTGCACAAGCAGGAAATCTTCAAGGACTTCGTTAAACGATGGATATGCAAGCCCCGGCCGCTGACCTCTGCAGTATCCGGAATAGCAGATGGCGTTAGCACTGGGGAAATAATGATTTTTCATGGTATTCCTTAATACTTGTAGTTGCCGTCTTTATCCCAAAGTCCCCAGTAAGCTCCAACATCGCCTTCATCATCGATTTTCCAGGTTTCATCAAAGGATGAAAAATAGTAAAGCTCGATGCCTTCTTCCTTCGCCCAGGTAACCACGTTGTTAAAGTACTTGAGCGCATTTTCCCGTGAAGGAATTGCACCGTGAAAAGCGGTCCCGATGTTGGGCCAGCCAGTCTCTGTGATGATGACCGGCTTGCCTTTGCTCACCTTTCTGGCTCTAGCATACATATCTTTTATATAAGGAAAGGAATATTCCAGCGGACAAGCTTCCCAGAAAGGATAGCAGTTGGAAAGAATCACATCGCAGATTTCCGCGATCCGCGGGTGTTCTTCAAATTGATAATAAGCATCGACATAGCCTACAGGAATATTTGGAATCGCGGCTTTCACCCGTTCGATATAGGCAATCAAGACTTCTTCCGGCAAATCCTCGCGGAGCATGACCTCATTGCCGACAGCGGCCACATCCACGTACCCGGCTTTGGCTGTTTCAATCAGACCAGCAATTTCCTTTTCATTTGCCGCTTTATCATCGCCAATCCATGCGCCGACCAAGGTTCTAAGTCCGTATTCCTTTGCTATCCGCGGTATACGCTCATTTCCTTCGGTACAGCTGAAACTTCGAATTGCGCGGGTATAGGGAGCGATGATTTCCATCCGCATCCGAATCTGCGATTCAGAAAGGCGGTTCCCAGGCTTCTGGCCTTCCAGATACGGGCTGAAACACAATCCCGGGATTTTCTCATCGAGCAATCTGCGCTGTTTCTGCGCAAGTTCGTCCACATCGCTGGTTCCGACTGAAGAACCGAGCAGAGAAAGCAGCCTGTATCCTTTGCTGGACATGTACGCCCCCTTTAAATTTCCGCACTTTCAAGAAGTCTTGAGTCTAGAAAAAAAAAAGGCATTTTTCAAGGTCGGTCAAATCGAATTTCTGATTTTGCCGCCAGCACTTTCTTCAGTATATTCTCTTTATGAAAAAGTTAGCGCTGATGTTCGCTCTGCCGCTCGCTGTCGCGGGCGCTTATGCTGATGGATATGTCATTTCAAACTTGAACAATACTCCTTCCGAGCAGGAAGGCTGGGTCTGGGAAGCTTTCGCTGATCGTGTAATGGGCGGAAAGTCGGAGCTGGTTCCGCCGGTCATCGTCGAATCGGAGGGTCAGAAGGCGCTCCTGCTCGCCGGCCGGGTGATCACCAAGGGCGGCGGTTTTATTCAAGTCCGGCTTCGCCATAGCAAAGAAAGGTTTGATGCTTCTGCATTTTCCGGAATCGAAATTGAAGTGGACGCCCGCACGCCGAATTCCTGGTTCATTTTTGTGCGCACCAAGGATAATTTTTTCCCCTGGAGTTATTACCGGGCACAGTTCGAAGCAGCTCCCGAGCGTTCGGTCATCCGAATCCCCTGGAGCAGTTTTACAGCCGAAAGCACCGGCAAAAAAGCGATCCGCCCAGAATACCTGAGCAGTGTCGGCATTGTTGCGGCATTTGAGGATTTCAATGCCTACATGAGGATTTACCACGTTGGTTTTTATCGCTAGATTGCAGTATTCGCTCTTGATTTAGCCAATGAGCCCGGCTATCTTTCTCATCGATGAAGACAAAAACGCTCCGCTCCGATATCATGCTCCTTATCACCTCAGCCATCTGGGGATTTGCTTTTGTCGCCCAGCGCTCCGGCATGAATTTTGTCGGCCCTTTTACCTTCAACGGCATCCGCTTCTTGCTCGGCAGTATTTCGCTTGTACCGCTGATTGTTTTTTTAAAACGAATGAACGAAAGAAAGGCGAAAGCTATGGCGCTGGCGCCCCTCAATTCAGAGACCGCGCCTGTAACTGGCAAGCTAAATAAAAACAAGCCCGAGCTTGCGCCGCAAGCATCTCCAGCGCCGCAGTCCCCAAAGCTGTTCACAAGCTCGCTGATTCTCGGCGTTGTGCTTTTTACTGCCGCATCGCTCCAGCAGATCGGGCTTAAATACACCGAAGCGGGCAAAGCAGGGTTTATTACCGGGCTCTATGTCGTCCTGGTGCCGATTTTCGGCATTGCACTGCGCCATAAAACCGGCATTCCAACCTGGATCGGGGCGGTGCTCGCGCTGATCGGCCTGTATTTTCTCAGCGTTTATCAAGGTCTTGGCTCGATAAACCGCGGCGATGTCCTGGTGGCGGTCGGTGCGGTGTTCTGGGCGGCGCATGTCCTCCTGATCGATTATTTTTCCAAGCGGATCGATCCTATCCAGCTTTCAGCCGGGCAGTTCGCCTGGTGCGCGCTGGGATCGCTGGCTGTGGCTTTTGTGACAGAGCCGCTTGCACTCGAATCGATTCGGCATGCCGCGATTCCCATTCTCTATGGCGGGCTGGGATCGGTTGGTGTCGCCTACACCTTGCAGGTCGTTGCCCAGAAGGATGCCCCGCCTGCGCATTCAGCCATTCTGCTGAGCCTGGAAGGGCTGTTCGCCGTGATTGGCGGAATCTTGCTCCTGTCGGAAAAGATGACCCTGGAAACCTTTATCGGCTGCGCCTTTATTTTCGCGGGCATGATGGCCACCCAGTGGGAAGTGCTGTTTTCCAAAAAGTGATCAGGCTGGTTTACACAGCGCTCTTTACGAATATGGTTTCATCCTGTATTATGTATTGTATACACAATTGTATATCACAAACGCCTGGATAATCGATCACATCATCAGAGCCCGGACCGATAGTGGCGGCACCGGGTCTTGATTTCAGGCGGCGCATCACGGCAGAGTCAGTTTGGAAGACAAAGGAGGCACTATGAAAGTCGGT
>JAJTBL010000269.1 GCA_021286925.1 Spirochaetia bacterium
CCGGATTCCATCGGAGCGCCTCATCGAAAAAATCCGTGATGCCTTTATTTTCGAAGATCACTATTATGAACTTTCCCACTATTTTTCGCCGGATCTGCAGGAGAGCTACCAGACGAGGATGTTCTTCGCGACGAAAAATTTCGCGCTCGCATACCGGGCAATGGAGGAAGCGCAGGATCTTGAAACCATGGTCATCATTGCAGGAAAGGCTGGCTATAACGCGGATCGATTGAGCGAGCTGTTGCCCTTTGTCATTTTCGACCGGGAAACAATCCCCTTTGACCGCCTCTACGAACTGCTGTCAATCTATACCGAGTATCCCCACATGCTGATTGAAGCGCCCGAACAGCTTTTCCGCACCTAGAGGGGCACAGCCCCCCCGATCAGTACATCGCCGAAAGATCCGCCTCGTTTCTGCAGGTTCCGGTTCTGAGGTAATCACGCATATTGGCGATGGTCACATCGACCGCTTTCAGGGTTGCCTGGTTGGTCGAGCCGCCGACATGGGGCGAAAGGACAACCTGCGGCAATTTGTTTATCGGGAACCGCGAGGGCGCCCCGACTTTGCCGGCCGGCGGGTAGGTATACCAGGTGTCGATCGCCGCACCTTTGAGGATTTTCTTTTCCAACGCCTCATACAGACCAGCTTCATCAACAATCGAGCCGCGTCCGACATTCACAAGAAATTTATCTTTCATGGATACTAGAATTTCACGCGACAACAGCCCTTCCGTCAGAGGTGTCGCGGGCAGGGCTACGAAAATGATTTCTGCTTTGCTGATGGTTTCCTGAAGATCGGACAAGACCATATCGAAACCTTCAGGTGCGCCTCGGGAAATGTTGCGGCGCCAGCCATAGACTGTGCAGGAAAAGGCTTTGAGGAGTTTGGCCAGTTCAACACCGATGGCTCCCGTTCCCAGAATCGCGCAGGTCCGCCCGTACAGGCTGTCCCAGTTGTCTTCTGCTCCAGCCCGGACCCAGAATCCATGCCAGATATCTTGCCGCAGATCATTATGGAATTCTATCAAGCGGCCATAAAAAGCCAGTGTCATGGCAAGGGCTCTCTCGGCGACATCGAAGGCATTGGCATGCACATTGAAAACCCGGACGCCGCGCCGTGCAAGCTCGGCGAGCGGCAGGTGATTGATGCCGGTGAAGGGCTGGAAAATCGCCGAAAGTGATGGAGATGCGAGATAGGTTGCATGCTCAAGCCGGCCTGCCAGGATGATGTCGAGCGTTGCCGCTTCAGGCGAGCTGTCGGTCAGCCCTGCAAGAAATTCATGATCCGGAAATTCTTGTTTCAGTCTATCGAGATGTTTGCTCCACACGGAATGTGCTGGCATGAACGATCCTATTCGCATAATAACTCCTTGGCGCATTTTTGAATAATAGGGGCAAAACCCTGAAAACGCAAGAACCGCTGGTCATGTTCCGAATCTGTGATATAGATTCAGAAAGACATTTTTTTCATTCACAGTCTGCCGATACTTTAATCATAGGTATGCAGTCTGGAAAAGCAAGGAGAAACGGCTCCATGGTACACAAAAAAAGAAACCGGCAAATGGCAATACTCAGCCTCCTGGCGTCTGCCTTCCTGGCATTGATGCTTTTCGCATCATGCCAGACGACACCAGCCCAGAAAGAAGCTTCGCTGACTGAGCTGGTCAAATCGGGCGATTTGAATGCCATAAAAAAATATTATTCAAACCAGGAACAGCTCAATATGAAAGACGCGGATGGGCTTTATCCGCTGCATCTTGCGGTCAAACAGGGCGATCCCCAGATTGCGGAAATCCTGATCGTTTTAGGCGCCAAGACGGACGTGCTGGATCCCGCAGGCAAGACACCGCTCCGGTACGCGATAGACCGAAAGCAGACCACCATGGCGAGGATGCTGGTTGACCGCGGCGCGAGCCTCTTTATTGCGGATGCCGCAGGCAAGACCTCGGCGGAAGCGGCGCTTTCGGCTGGGCCTGAGATGATTTCAGCTGTCTTCAGCGCGAAGAACATCAACGAATCCGGCGCTGATGGCAGAACGGCGCTGCACATGGCTTCAGACAGGCTCATGGCAAATGAGGTGAGTCTGCTGCTCGACATGGGTGCTTCGGTCCAAACCAAGGACAAGGCTGAGCGGACCGCGCTGGACTTGGCACTCCAGCATCCGGAAGATAAGAGAGCCGCGATAATCGCCGAAAAACTCATTTTAAAAGGCGCCAATCCTTCTCTTCCCGCTTTTTCTGATTTCACCTGGTTTGTGACAACGGTACGATCTTCAGATTACAGAACGGTACGCCTAAACAATGGCAACACGCCGCTGCATGAAGCTGTGCGGCTGTTCCAGCTTGGTTTTGTCGATTTTCTCCTGTCGCGGGAAGTGGATCCAAACAAGAAAAACCTTTCGGGCGATGCCCCGTTGCATATCGCTGTCCGAACCGGCTGGTATGACGGTGCTGAACTGCTTTTGAAAAATCTGGCTGACCCCGATATCCGTGACGCGCAGGAAAGAACACCGCTTCACCTGCAATCCCCGGTAACAGTCAGGCTTCAGATGACCAAGCTCCTGCTCAAATACAAGGCCGATCCGAATCTGAAAGACAACCAGGGCAACACCCCGCTCCATTTGGCTGTCAAAAACAGCTATGAACCAGCGGTAATCGAAGAGTTTCTCGCAGCGAACGCTTCTGTGAATGCCGCCAATCTCGACGGCGACACACCGCTCATGCTCTGTGTCAGGGCGGGAACCTATCAATATGCTAGCGCACTCATTCAATACGGCGCTGATATCTTCCTTAAAAACAACAGCAATGAAAGTTCCTTGTCCATGGCTGTCGCTCGCGGCACCGATGCTGTCGACAAAATTGTGCTTGCCTCCAATGTGCTCCAGCGGGACAACTCAGGCAGCAGTGTTATCCTTACCGCGGTTGCTTTGAAAGGTTCACCGGAGGTGGTCTCACTCCT
>JAJTBL010000270.1 GCA_021286925.1 Spirochaetia bacterium
ACTGCGCTGTGGGGACTTATCAGTATCCTTTCCCTGGCAGGATGTTTTGAAGCTTGGATGGGCTGGACACTCCTGGTGATGGGTTTGATTTCAGGATTGCTCGGGATAGCTTTTGCAGCGGTTCAAAACAATGCGAAACGGTTATTAGCATATAGTTCGGGAGAGAATGTCGGCATTATCAGCATGGCTGCTGGAATCTGGATTCTTGGTGCATCCTGGGGTAACAGCCTCCTCGAAGCTCTGGGATTTACTGCAATGCTCGTACATATCCTGAATCATGCCTTATTTAAAAGTCTCTTGTTCCTGGGAGCAGGGGCGATGCAGTCAGTGGTTGGCACAGTCGACCTGGATAAAATGGGTGGTCTGCTCAAGAAAATGCCGAAAACTGGTCTCGCTGTCATAGCGGGAGGAATCGCGATTTGCGGTCTTCCGCCTTTTAATGGCTTTATCAGCGAATTTTTAATTTATGTTTCAGCTTTTTACGCAGGGACGAAAAGTACACTTGGCAATGTCATTTTCATTGTTGCCATCGTGGGCGGGCTGAGCATGATTGGCGCTCTCGCTGTTTTTGCTTTTTCGAAATTTATCGGAACCAGTTTATTAGGCGAGCCGAGGTCAGGAGATGCCAGCCATGCTCATGAAGTGTCTCCGAGTATGTATGCCCCACTGTACGTTTTAACAGCACTTTCATTGTTGATTGGAATCTTTCCTGAATGGATTCTGCGAGCGCTTGAAAAAATTTTCACGGATGTCGGTGTATCAGGATTCGACAGTATGATGGTAACGCTGGCGCCGATGTTCGTGATTATTCGGAAGGTGGTATTAGCGCTAGGAATCGTCGTTGCCGCGTTGGCATTATTCCGTAACCGCCTCTTGTCCAGAAGAACAAAAGCCACCGCGGAAACCTGGGGCTGCGGCTTTGACAGGCCCTCTGCCAGGATGCAGTACACCGCTTCGAGCTTCGCTGAGCCGCTTACCAGTTTTGCAGGGCCGCTCTATTCGCCCGCAATCTCCGAAGGTGTTCAAACTGCGCTCTTCCCCGCTCCGGTTGTTAAAAAAATCACGGTTCGGGATCTTCTGCTGGACCGGCTCATCATACCGGCATATCGCTGGCTGGCTGGAATTTTCGAAAAATTCAGTGTTATTCAGCATGGCAATACCCATCTGTATGTCCTTTATATTGTTATCGCCCTGCTTGCAGCGCTGATAGGGAGCTTTGTCTTATGATGGAACGAGCGCTTTCATGGATACCGCTGTTGGTGGCAGCAGTTTTTTCACCGTTGGCTGTCGGCATTATCCGAAAGGTAAAAGCCCTTTTTGCCGGAAGAAAAGGCCCGCCTCTGCTGCAAATGTACCGCGATATTGCGAAGCTTCTTAAAAAAGGCGTCGTGTACAGTCAATCGACAACCTGGGTTTTCCGGGCCGCTCCTTTGCTAGCTTTGAGTGTTGGCCTTGCTGCCTGTGCATGGCTACCATTTGGAGCTCAAGCCGGGATTTTCAGCATGACTGGCGGATTTATCCTCATCGCGTATCTTTTCGGGCTTTCCAGATTTTTTACCATACTCGCATCACTGGATACAGCCTCCGCTTTTGAGGGCATGGGAGCCAACCGTGAAGCATTCTTCGCGGTTATCGCAGAACCGGCGATCCTGCTTTCTTTCGGGGCTATCATTCTGACCAGCGGCAACAGCTCGCTCTGGAATGCCATGCTGTATGCGCAGGATGCCAGTTTCGCCGAGTACGGGGTTGTGCCTTCGCTTGTTTTAATTTCTTTCTTCATTTTAGCCCTGTCGGAAAACAGCCGGATTCCGGTCGATGATCCGACGACCCATCTTGAGCTCACCATGATCCATGAAGTCATGATTCTGGATAATTCCGGGCCGGACCTGGCGTTTATCGAATATGGCGCCTCGCTGAAACTGTGGTTTTATCTGACGCTCATGGCCAATATCGTGACTTCGATCATTTCGCTGACAGGCTGGCAGAAGACGCTTGGAACTTTTCTGACCGTCATGATTCTGGCCGCGATCATCGGAATTGTGGAATCGAGCATAGCGCGGCTTCGGATGAAAAAGGTTCCTGACTTTATCGGAGCCGCAGCGGCCTTTGCGTTCCTCGCGCTGATACTGGAGGGAGTGCTGTGATTTCAGTACAGAATATTTTGCTTGTCGTGATTCTCATCACTGACCTGACACTGGCTGCGAACAGCCGCCTCGGCACCTGCATCAATCTGATTGCACTGCAAGGCTTCGCGCTTGGACTGATTCCGGTGACAATCGGTTTTCAGCAAGGATTCACCTTCAGCCTGATTGCAGTAGCCTTTATTGGAATACTTCTGCGCGGCATTCTGTTCCCTCAGATTCTGCACCGAAGCATTGTCAATGCAGGCACAGCGCGGGAACTGCGCCCTCTTGTCAGCTATTTCCTTTCCGTACTCATAGTCCTCATGCTGATCTTCACCTCGCTCTGGATCAGCATCAATATCGATTTTATCGACTCAAAGCTTCTCTTGCTGTCCGTGGTTGCGTTGTCGACCATTTTCAGCGGCATTTTTATCATCATCGGAAGAAGACTCGCCATCATGCAAATCATCGGGTATATCCTGCTTGAAAACGGCATTTATTGCCTTGGCCTGGCCTTTGTACAGGAAATCCCCATGATTATCGAACTTGGTGTGCTGTTTGACGCGATTATTGCGGTTTTTGTCATGTCTGTCGCCACCAATAAAATTCAGGAAGAATTTGAGCACCTGGATATTCAGAAGCTCGATTCACTCAAGGGGTAAGAGCATGAATCTGCCGTTTATTCTTCTTTTGGCTTTGCCGGTTATCGGGGCCGCTTCTGTCCTTTTAGTGAAAAAATCTTCACAGGCGCTTCAGGTCACACTTCTGGCGGCTGTCTTGACCAGTTTAGCTAGTCTCTATCTTGGAGCTTTGGTTATTCGCTTGGAGGTG
>JAJTBL010000271.1 GCA_021286925.1 Spirochaetia bacterium
ATGAGCCCGACGAGCTGCCAACTGCTCTACCCTGCGTCGTGTTATCAGAATAATACAAAATATGGTAAAAAATGTCAAGCAACTCAGACAGCCAAACCCACTACAACCTGAAAAGACGGTGCAGATTGGTGGAAGTGGCGACCCGGTAATGCAAATACATTAAAAAGGCCGCGATGGGGAAGAGCGCGATAGCGAGGATGGCAGACCAGCCCAGCCAGATGATTCCATGGATATATAAGTCGACGAAAATCTCGATACCAAGACAAAGTATCGCGATTGCGATGAGCGTATAGGCAATAATATTGAGGCCTTTTCTCCGCGCACGCACAATCATGATGTATAGGAAAGCAAGGGCGGTCTCTGAAAAAACCGCCAGCGGAATCGCTAGCTGTAAAGACCAGGCCGGATTGCCGGTTATCAGACTGAGCGCGAAAAGAAATAACGGTGCGTCGGCAAAGAGAATCGCGGAGCGGAGGATCCGATGTTTATCCAGCATAAGAATGGCTGAACTCAGCATCCAGAGAAAGATAAAAGAGGCAACCGGTATCAGCGACCAGGTCAGGCTCCCGGACAAGAGCAGGTTTATTGAAAACAGCGCGATAGTGGCAACCAGAAAAGCAACGGACAAGACTTCCCACACGATTTTCCTTTTTTCCTGTGCTGTGAAGGTTTCCTGAGTTTTTGCATCAGCGAGGAAGTAGGGAGCATCATGTTCCGGTTTTTCTGCACATTCAATGGGCTGTACCGCTTGGCGCGGATTTTTCGCTCCGCAGAGCGGGCACACAGGGCTGTCGCCAATTTCCACGCCGCAATCAGGGCAATATGTCATAAACACCTTCCTTTATGCCATGTTCAGCTGTGGGATTCCTCATCATTGCGGCACCGAACCGCCACACGGATCCCAAGCGACCGCAGCCGCCTGAAAAAGTATTTCTCCAGTTCGCGAGAACTGGAGAGGCTTCCGAAGCAGATAACCAGTTGATCCTGCCAGCCAATGACCGATGCGTTGGTCTGGGTTGTAGGGCTGGGCGCCGGTATGAAAACAAAGCGCTCGACATGTTCGGCCAAAGCCGCAGGCAGGGAGACTGTCCCAAGATTCGATATGAAGCCGCTCAGCATGGTCTCGCCGAATTTAGCAAACAGGATTCTCGCAAAAAAATCTTTCATGAAAAGCGGAACCAACCGGACCGCGAGATTGCGAGCGCTGCCGGCATTGCGGGTAATCTGTCGGGCGATAGAGCGCGGGTCGTTTTCGAGCTTCATCTGATAATGGGCGCGCTGGACCAATTCTTCAAAATCACGTTTGCCGAGCAAAAGGTTTTCCGAAAGCAGGATAAAAAGCGAGAAGTTCCGGTTTGTCCGGGATGGGAAAAACCTCCGCAGGTTAACGGGGATTTCCAGACTGATAAAATGCTCACGGGGCTGTCGGGGCAGCGAAAACCAGATTTCCTGCAGGGCATCGAGATAGACGGCGCCGAGAAGTTCGTTCATGGTGACACCGCGCTTTTTAGCTGCCTCGAGCACTTCCCTGGTGCTGGCGGTGCCTTCGATAATTCGATATTCGCCTTTGGGCAGCAAGGGCTCCTTGAGATGCCAGGCTTTGGGATACGGTTCAGGCGGCGGCAGTTTTCCCGGAAAGTGGCGTTGATAGGCGTCTTCGTATTCTGCAGCAGACGGGGGCGTTTCCGGGTTCAGAATACCGTAAGTTTCCAGATTCTCTGCAAAAATATTCGGCGCATAGCCTTTGCCGCGGCAATAGAGTGCCAGCAGGGTTTTCATGAAGGCCATGGCTCCCGAGCCATCGGTCAGTGCATGGGAAAATTCGGCTGAAATTCTTTTGCCTTGCACCCTGAGACGAAACATCCGCAGACCTTTTTTATTGATGTCATAGCCCTGGCTGGGACTTGTGCTGTCATCTTCCAGAGGAGGAGCGCTGCGGCATTGTTCGAGATAATACCAGAAAAAGCCGCGTTTCAAGTGAACGTTGAAATACGGGAAACGGTTGGCGGTTTCAGCCAGCGCTTTTTGAAGGATTGCGCGGTCCGGCTCTTCAGAAAGGTAGAGTTCGAATCTGAAAAGCCCAGTCGCCACCGCATCGGTCACCGGCGGCATGATAATGCCCGCGTTGTCCAGCACATACCAGGCACCGGACTCATCAACATATTTGGTGTGAATGAAGCGGCTATCTGATTTTTTCTTCAATCCCATTGCCTTTTAATTATAGGAATGGAACAAATGGCAATGCAAGCACTAAAAGTACCGTAAAAATCAGGCTTGGCAGAAAGTCGCCTGTTTTGAACTTCTTTATATCGAGCAAACCGAGCCCAATCATGATGACCAGCGCGCCGCCGATGCCAGTCAGCTCCATCAGCATGACATCGGTGACAAAGGGTTTAACCCAGACCGATGCGATGGTGAGAATGCCCTGGTAGACCAAAACCGACAGGGCGGAAAACGCGACACCCGGTCCCATGGCTCCCGCGAAAATGATGGACATGAAACCATCCAGCACGCTCTTTGTTAGTATGAGTGAATAATCGCCCTCAGTGCCGGCTTTGAACGATCCGATAATCGCCATGGCGCCTGCGCAGTAGAGGACGGATGCGTTGAGAAATCCAAGGGCGAAGCTGGAACCTTCGGAATTGCGCGCAAAGCGCTGTTTCAGGTTTTCGCCGAGGCTCATGATGCCGCCTTCGATATTGAGCCAGGTGCCTACGAGGCCGCCCAGAATGAGGGCAATGGCGAAGGCGAGAATGTGGCTGGTTTTCAATGCCATCTGGATGCCGATAGTCAGCGAGGTGAGCCCTGCTGCGGAAAAAATTATTTTCTGATATCGTTCGGAAATGCCTTTTCTGAGAAAGAGTCCGATGAGAGAGCCAAAAAGAATGGCCAGGGCATTGATAATGGTAGCAATCATGATGTTTCCTTCCGTAATTGACCGGGTTCGCGGAA
>JAJTBL010000005.1 GCA_021286925.1 Spirochaetia bacterium
AGCCCAACGCACTGCGGCTGAAACGCTTCAAACCGCTTTTAGCCAACAGCAACGCTTGAAAAACCGGATTTTTTAGCTTATGTATTAATTGAGACGAATCGAATTTATCTGTATCGCAAAGGAGAATTATGATGCGAAAGCTTTTGAAAATTGAAGGAATGTCCTGCGGCCACTGCGTCATGCATGTCCAATCGGCCCTTGAGGACGTACCGGGTGTAAAATCCGCGAAAGTCGACCTTCTCGAGCGGTCCGCCATGGTTGAGGGCGAAAATCTGGACGACCAGGCGCTCAGGGCAGCGGTTGCTGACGCTGGCTACAAAGTTGTTTCAATAATGCCCTGAGTTTGAATAATGGCTCATGGCGGCGTACTGAATCCCAGCGCGCCGCCAGTTCGAGCATCCAGCATATCAGCGCCAAATCTGCCGCGGACTCAGTTCTGCCGACGCCTCAGTCCTGCAGCCCGCCAGCGCTTTCTTCATACCCTTTCTGCAATTCGTCCATGAGTTCCTGAACTTTTACAATTCGGTCACAGCGCCAGGCATTTGCCCCAGCAAACGCAAACCCCTTATCCAGATTTCCTTTCTGGGCGTTCAGCAAAGCCAGGGAGATGCAATATGGAGCGTGTTCGACATCGCAGGTGACAATGCAATGATAGGGGCAGGCAAAGGGCTTTTTCTTGCCGGCTTCAACATCAGCGAGAAACTGATTGCCGATCGCGCGCCCGGGCATGCCCACCGGACTCTTGATTATCTGCAAATCATCCTCATGGGCTGTAATATATGTATTTTTAAAAGCCTCGGAGGCATCGCATTCCTCTGTCGCGACAAATCGAGTTGCCATCTGAACCCCATCGGCACCCAGCTCGATGAATTTCCGTATGTCCGCGCCGGTGTAAATTCCGCCGCCTGCGATGACAGGGATTTTCCGCCCGTGCTTTTCGGCGAACGGGGCGACTGCCGCTATGACTTCCGGCACGATTTTTTCCAGAGCATAGGCAGGGTCATCGATCTGTTCTTTTTTGAATCCGAGATGCCCGCCCGCTTTCGGACCTTCCACAACAAAGGCATCGGGCAGGTAGTTGTACTTATCGAGCCAGCGTTTTGCCAAAAGCGTTGCCGCCCTTCCTGATGAAACAATCGGGACGAGTTTTGTTTTGGCACCCGGGAAAGCCTGCAGAAATTCAGGAAGATTGACCGGCAATCCGGCACCCGAGAAGATTATATCGATTTTTTCTTCGATTGCGGTCCTGACCATGTCGGCAAAATTGCTGAGAGCGACCATGATATTGACCCCCAGGATGCCATCAGTCAGCGCCCTCGCTTTCCGGATCTCCTTTCTCAAGGCTCGGATGTTTGCGCCAAGAAAATCCTTGAACCCGTCCGGTTCGAGCAATCCAATGCCGGCAGCTGCCAGCACACCGACCCCGCCCGCATTAGCAACCGCCGAGGCAAGTCCCGACAGAGAAATCCCCACGCCCATGCCGCCCTGAACGATGGGAATACGGGCTGCCAAATCACCGATAATCAGCGGTTTAAAGGTTTTTCCGTTCAATGTAAAACTCCTTGAACTTGCGAACAGCTATTCAATGTTCCTGTGAGCCCTAGTGTCAGCAAGCTTGCGTATCATTCTAACACTTTTTGTTTATTTGTCAAAGCATGGGCAGAAAAAAACCCTCCCGGAGGAGGGTCTTGTAAACAGCACTATTTTTTCACGTAAGCAATTTCAGGCATTGGACACTTCTGAAAGCTTCACAGTTTCCGGTTCCAGATTTTCTCCATCAGTTGCGCGTATCTGCTCAAGCAGTTCCTTGCTTTTCCGGGACAGGCGAGTTGGAACCTGAACCAGAATCTTTATATACAGGTCACCTTTCCGGCCGCTCTGGCTCGGTACACCTTCTTCACGAATCCTGAGAAGTTTCCCATGCTGTGTCCCGGCAGGGATCGACAGCTTGATTTTCTTGTTGTCGAGCGTCTTGATGACAACTTCTCCGCCCAATGCGGCTGTAACCATGTCTATCTTAACTGCACAATATAAATCTTGCTCATGGCGCTCAAAATATTCATGGTTGCGGACATGAATGAAGACATACAAATCACCAGGAGGTCCGCCGTACGGTCCGACATCCCCCTGCCCCGGTATGGTTACCCGTTTTCCGTCATCAACGCCGGGAGGAATGGTTACCTTGATTTTCTGCTTCTTCTTGATGATGCCGCTCCCGCTGCACTCACGGCAGGGATTTTCTATAACCGTTCCCTCACCGCGGCATGTCGGGCAAGGCTGGGAGATCGAGAAAAAGCCTGAACTTCGGCGCACCTGCCCCGAACCCTTGCAGGTCGGGCAGACTTTTCTGCCTGAACCGTCGGAAGAACCTGTTCCGCCGCAGGTCTTGCAGGTATCATCCCGGGAATAGGCTATTTCAACTGAAGTACCATAGACCGCCTTTTCAAACGGCAGCTCTATGTCGTAGCGGAGATTGGCGCCTTTTCTGGGGCGGTCGGAATGGCGTTCATTGCCATATCCCCCGGAATTGCCAAAAATTGAGCCAAAAATCGAGGAAAAATCCCCAAAGCCGCTAAAAATATCTTCAAAATCGCGAAAAACTGTCGAATAATCCTGCTGGCCGCCGCCGCCCATCCCCTCAACACCAGCAAAACCGAACTGATCATAGGCCTGCCGTTTCTGGTCATCCCCCAGCACTTCATAGGCTTCAGTCGCTTCCTTGAATTTCTCTTCAGCGGCCTTGTCCCCGGGGTTCTTGTCCGGATGATACTGGATGGCCATTTTTCTGTATGCGCGTTTTATATCATCCTTGGTCGCGTCGCGCTGAACTCCAAGAACTTCGTAATAATCTCGTTTTGCCACTTTAGGCTATCCTCGACAGATTGATTTTATGCAAAGGGAGCGTGACGTGCTGACCGCGCTCCCATCATAGTTTTTATTTTTTATCTTCGTCATCGACTACTTTATAGTCGACATCATCGGCGTTTTTTGTTCCCTGATCAGCGCCGCCCTGAGGTCCTGCAGAATCAGCTCCCGGTTGACCCGAGAAGCCCTGCCCCGCCTGCCCCTGCTGAGCGGAGGCCTGCTTGTAGATTTCCTCAGAGAGCTTGTAGGAAGCCTGCTTAAGCGCCTCGGTCTTCTGCTTGATGGCCTCGAGGTTATTCCCCTCCATTGCCTTCTTGAGGTCGGCAATGGCGGTTTCAATAGCCTGTTTTTCACCAGGATTGACCTTATCGCCAAAGTCTTTCAGCGACTTTTCGATAGTATACATCAGCGAATCGGCTTCGTTTCTGGCATCAATCAGCTCACGGGCCTTGCGGTCTTCTTCCGCATGGGCTTCCGCATCCCGAACCATTTTTTCAATGTCGCTTTCGTTCAGACCGCTGGATGCTTCGATTCTGATCTTCTGCTCTTTGCCGGTGCCCAGATCCTTGGCGGAAACATGGACAATACCGTTGGCATCGATATCGAAAGTAACTTCAATCTGCGGTACGCCGCGCGGTGCCGGGGGAATGCCGACAAGGTCAAAGCGGCCCAGGGTTCTGTTCTGGCTGGCCATTTCGCGTTCACCCTGCAAAACATGGATGGAAACCGCGGTCTGTCCATCAGCGGCCGTTGAGAAAATCTGGCTCTTGCGGCACGGGATGGTTGTGTTTCTCGGGATAAGCCGGGTAAAGACACCGCCCAGAGTCTCAATTCCCAGAGAAAGCGGGGTAACATCAAGCAGAAGCACATCTTTCACTTCGCCGCCCAGGATGCCGCCCTGGATGGCCGCGCCGACTGCAACAGCCTCATCCGGGTTGACACCCTTGCTCGGCTCCTTGCCGAAAATCTCTTTGACAACCTGCTGAACTTTCGGAATTCGGGTTGAACCGCCGACCAGAATAACTTCATCAACCTGATCTGCCGTGATGCCGGCATCAGCGAGTGCCTTATAGCAGGGCTCTTTGGTTCGCTCGAACAAATCTGCCATCATCTGCTCAAAGCGAGCGCGGGTGATCGTCTTCTGCAAGTGTTTCGGTCCAGTTGCGTCAGCGGTGATGAACGGCAGATTGATTTCCGTCTGCTGCATATTGGAAAGTTCGATTTTTGCCTTTTCGGAAGCTTCGCGAAGCCGCTGAAGCGCCATTCGGTCTTTTGAAAGATCGATGCCGGTGTCATTCTTGAATTCATCCACCAGCCACTGCATCAATTTGCGGTCGAAATCATCGCCGCCAAGGTGTGTATCGCCGTTGGTGGACTTGACTTCGAAGACGCCATCGCCCAGCTCGAGAATAGAAATATCGAAAGTGCCGCCGCCAAGGTCATACACCGCGATGGTCTTCTCTTTTTTTGAATCCTTGTTAAAACCATAGGCAAGGCTGGCCGCTGTCGGCTCGTTGATAATTCGCTTGACTTCCAAACCGGCAATCTTGCCGGCATCCTTGGTGGCCTGGCGCTGAGCGTCGTTGAAATATGCCGGAACAGTAATAACAGCTTCCGTGACCGGCTCGCCAAGATAATCCTCGGCGGTTTTCTTCATTTTCTGTAAAATGAAGGCGCTGATCTCCTGCGGGCTGTACATCTTTCCGGAAATGTCTACGCGGACATCATTGCCGTTATCGACAACCTTATAAGGGACCATTTTAATTTCAGTCTGGACTTCGGCGTATTTCCGGCCCATGAATCGCTTGATGGAAAAGACTGTATTCTCAGCATTGGTGATCATCTGGTTTTTGGCAGGCTGACCGACTACCCGTTCACCCTTGGCGGTGAATCCAACAATCGAGGGAGTTGTCCGCTGTCCTTCAGAATTGGCAATAACAAGCGGCTCGCCGCCTTCCATGACCGCTACACAAGAGTTTGTCGTTCCAAGGTCGATTCCAATAATTCTACCCATCTTATATGCTCCTTAAAATATCTTCAGTTTCAAGCCTGGCTTTTAGACGCATCAGGCATTTGTGCTTCGCTTTCCGGCGATCCAGCTTCCGCTGAATTCGCCTCAGGCTGTTTTTTCGGCGCCGGCATCTTGACGCGCACCTTGGCCGTTCTCAGAATTCGATCATGAAGCTCATAGCCGGGAAGATATTCTTCAGAAACCACAGGCTCTTCCACATCACCGGGTTCGGCGAAAAGGGCTTCATGACGGTTCGGGTCGAAGAGCGCACCCTTCGATTCGAATCTCTTTAAAGAATACTTATTTTCAAGCATCTGCGACAACTGCCGGCGGATAAGAAGTACGCCATCATGCAGATGATCATAGTTCTGTCCAACTTCAGCGCTCGCAATGCTCCGGTCAAAATCATCCAGAACCGGAATGAGATCATTGAGCAGCGACGCAATCCCATACTTCTGAGCGTCTTCCTTTTCGCGGATCATCCGCTTTCGGAAATTTACTTCCTCGGCAAGCTTGCGCAAAAACTTGTCGTTGGCTTCTTCCAGCTGGGCACGGACCTCAGCCAGCTCCGCCTTTGTCTTTTCAAGCTCTTGCTTGATGGTATCAACGCCGGTTTCAGCAGCAGCCTGAGCGGCTCCGGCTTCTCCAGCGGCTGGCTGTGCCTGAGCAGTCTCGGCCTCTCCGACTGTCACAGCAGTCCCAGACTCCGGGCTGGAAGGCGCGGATTGTATATCTGCCTTTTCCGGGTGCTGGGATTCATGTTTGTGCTTGGACATATTCCTACCTTGAGAAGTTTGATGAATTGTTCTATCCAGAGAATAAAATAATCAGACTCTGCCGAACCGTCAATATTTTCATGCCGACAACCCGAATTTTTCGATTGATTCTTTTGATAAAGCGTTGAAAATCATTGAAAAAGGAAGTAAAGACAAGTAAAAATCGCCCAAAAGACCATACCAAGCGCCCAATTTTCCTGCTCGATTCATATTGACTTTGCCGATTTGTGGCTTACATTTAATACAGAAGGAGCGTGAATGCAGGCACAACGACCGGTCCTGGTTACCGAACAGCGACAGAAGCTCAATCCCAGGATGCTTCAATCGATAAAAATTCTCGCTCTCCCCGTCGCGGAACTTACCGAGGCTATCCAGGCTGAATTGGAAGCCAATCCCGCGCTGGAAGTTCTGGACGATAAAAGCGAGCTGTCACTTGAAGCAGTTTCCGAATCCAGAGCCGAGGCTGAAACCGAAGATTACTCCGATGACAGCTATGACACCGAATATGAACCCATGAGCGGTCAGGAAGATTCCAAACGCAAATTTCTGGAGGGCGCGATAGCCCTGCCCGAGACTTTGCAGGAGCACTTGCTCAGTCAATTCCATATTCTGCCCTTGGATGAAAAAGAGAAGGAGCTGGGCGACCGCCTTATCCAGAACCTCGATGAAAACGGCTTTCATATCACCGACCCTTTTACGCTGTGCCCAACCTGGCCGGCAGAAGATGTTCGACGTGTCATGCGGATTATCCAGCGGCTCGATCCCGCCGGAACCTGTACGGCAAATTACCAAGAAAGCCTCATGGTGCAGGCCGAGATGGATCCTGACGCCCCGCCATTTGCCGCGGAAATTCTGAAAAATTATTTTGCCGACCTGGAAAAAGGCAAACATGCGGAGATTCGGAAAGCCCTGGGCCTGAAACCTCGGCAGTTTGAAGAGATTCTTGACTATATACGAACCCTTTCTCCCTTTCCGGGCCGGGTTTTTTCAGCCGACAAGACCCGATATGTGGTGCCGGATTTGGCCATTAGAATAGAAGATAACGAATTTGTCATCGAGCTGAATGACGAAATCATCCCAGTCCTGGGAGTAAATCCTTTTATCAACGAACTTTCCGCAAGCAAGGAGCAAAAGAAGGAAACCCTTGCGTTTGCTAAAAAAAGCGTTGAACAGGCAAAATTCTTTATCGGGGCAATCCAGCAGCGCAATTCAACCTTAATCAAAGTTGCAAAAGCGATAGCCAGACTCCAGACAAGGTTCTTTTTGGAAGGCCCCAAGGCCATGCAGCCGCTGACGCTCCGCGATGTAGCTGAAATGGTGGGTGTGCATGAGACAACCATTTCCAGGCTTGTCAACGGGAAATATGTGCAGACTGACTGGGGAATTTTTGAACTGAAGCGGTTTTTTACCAACGCCGTCGCCAGCCAATCGCCGGACGGCGAGGTGCATTCAAAGGAAAGCATCAAACAGCTTATCCGGGAAATCCTGGAAGCGAGCGACACCAAACTTTCCGACCGTGAAATCATGGAAACCCTTGCCCAACGAGGCATTACCATTGCCCGCAGGACAGTGGCGAAATATCGCGGAGAACTGGACAATGATCCGTCCTTCTCTCCGCGGAAACGTTAATCAGCGCCATGCGGCGCAGCACAAAGGAGGTGCACATGAATATCGACGGCCGCTCCGTGCATTTCGATCTGAGCGAAGAAAGCAGGCGGTACCTTAACACCAAAATTGAAAGGATCGGGTACGCGAAGGACATGATCGTCGATCTTTTGTTCGTGTTTACCAAGGACGCCAAACAATATGTCCTTGAGGTAACTGCAAATTTCCGCTGGGGATTGCAGGCACACATCAAAGAAACAGCCTTCGAGGTCAATCCCGGTATTGACGTCCTCATCGACAAACTCGAACAGAAAATTGTCAAAGAAAAAGGCAAAATCCAGGAAAAAAAGTAAGCCTCAAAAAGGGCCGGCGCAAAAACCGGCCCTTTTCATGAACTTTTCCGGCTTGCGGTATCAGCTCATTTACCAGAAGCCGAGTTCATAGTACAATTGAAAACGTGATAGAAAATCAGCCGAAAGTATTTACCGTCCTTGATCTGATCGATCTGGACCTGAAAGAGCAGAACGCCCTCAATCTGCGCTGTATCGCAGGCCGTTCGGGACTCAGCAGAGCGATAACAGTTCCGGACCTCAACCGGCCCGGTTTGGCGCTCGCCGGTTTTTTTGAATCCTTCGCCTGGGAAAGGCTGCAGATTTTTGGAAGGGGCGAAAATGCCTATCTCAGCATGCTCCAGTCCCAGAATTCATTCGACTCGATTAAAAAGCTTTTTACCTACCAGCTGCCCTGCTGTATTTTTACCAGCAGTCTTGAGCCTGGCGAAACCTTCCTTGCCGAGGCTGAAAAAGCAGGCTGCCCCATTCTAGTCACTGACCTCAATTCCAGTGACTTTTCAGGCCGGGTTATCAGGGTGCTCTACGATATTTTCGCCCCAAAGACGACCATGCACGGCGTCCTGGTGGAAGTATTCGGAATTGGTATACTGCTCACAGGCGACTCAGGGGTCGGGAAAAGCGAAACCGCACTGGAACTGATCGAGCGGGGACACCGGCTCGTGGCAGATGATGTCGTGGAAATCCGCTGTGTCAACGGCTCCATTCTGATGGGACAGGGCGCCAACAAAGTTATCGGACACCACATGGAAATCCGGGGACTGGGCATCATCAATATCACGCACCTCTTCGGCGTCGGTGCCATCAGGGACAAAAAGCAGATTCAGCTCGTCTGCCAGCTGGAAGACTGGGATCCGAACAAAACCTATGACCGGATCGGCATGGATGAGCTGACTGCCGAGATACTCGGTGTCAAGGTACCGAAACTGGAGATACCGGTCAAACCGGGCCGGAACATCCCGGTCATCATAGAGACTGCCTCGATGAATGAGCGGCTCAAGAAAATGGGCTATCATTCCGCAAAGGAATTCAATCAGAATATCATGCGCTGGCTTGAAAGCGAAAACGCAAGGGCTTTATACTTCTCCCGCGACGACTATTAACAACCGGAGTGCAGAATGGTAGAACTTGAGACGACCATAAAGAACAGGGCGGGCATCCATGCCAGACCTTCCGCAATGATTGCGCAGACAGCTGTCAAATTTACATCCCGCGTCTTTCTTGAAAAGGGCGGCAACCGCATCAATGCAAAGTCTATCATGGGCATAATCACACTAGCGGCCAGCTTTGGTTCTGTCATCAAAATCATCGCAGACGGCCCCGACGAGCAAGCCGCCGCTGAGGCCATCAAGGCGCTCTTCGATTCCGGCTTCAATGAAGAGCTCGGCTGAAACCAGCGCGAAATTCCCCTCTATCCTATTTTTTATTGAATTTTTCCTTCCTCCTCTTGTAAATATTCTCAAATCGTGGATTATACTATACAGAAGGATAGTAGATTGTTTCCTGTCCGTTTTGAGCCCAAGGATTGCTGCCGATGAAAGAACTGACTGAACGACAGAAAGAAATACTCGATTTTCTCACTGAGTTTATCAATAAGAATTCTTATCCGCCGACTGTTCGGGAAACCGCCGCGGCCTTCAACATATCCATCAAGGGCGCCTATGATCACATTAAGGCGCTGGAAAAGAAAGGCATTATCAAGCTCAAGGAAAACCGCTCCCGGGCGATCGAAGTGGTTGCGCGTCGGGAAATGAGCGATTCTGTTGTTGAAGTGCCGCTGATCGGCAACGTCGCGGCAGGAAAACCGCTTTTTGCGGAAGAAAATCAGGAAGGCATGGTTCGCGTGCCGAGCGACCTGGTCCGTCGGACTTCGCGGTGTTTTGCGCTGATGGTTCGAGGTGACAGCATGATCGGCGCCGGCATCAACAGCGGCGACATCGCCATCATAGAACAGGCACAGACCGCCGACAACGGCGAGATTGTCATCGCGCTCATCGACGATTCCGCAACCCTAAAGCGCTTTTTCCGCGAAAACAACCGGGTAAAACTGCAGGCCGAAAATCCGGCATATCCGCCAATTTATACGCAGGATGTCAGAATTTTGGGCAAGCTGAAGGCAATCCTCAGGAGCTACTGAAACCATGCCAGCCCAAGCCATTCTGCCGTGCTACATCCTTGCCGGCCCCGAAACCGGAAAACGGAACAGCTTTATTCAAGAACTCCTAGCCGCGGTCACGAAAACGGATGGAGCGGCTCCTGAAATCCACCGCCTCTATGCTGCCGACTCATCAGTAGAAAACCTTATCGGCCTTTTGCAGAATGGTTCGCTTTTTGCCTCACGGCGCTGTATCGAGTTCCGCGGCGCAGAAGCCATAACGACAAAAGCCGAACTGGATGCGCTAACCGCCTATCTAAAATCCCCAGCTGATGACGCGATCCTTCTGCTCGTAACCGATACTTATGGGCTGGCAAAGCCGCTGGAATCAGCAGTCGGCTCAGCCGGCAAAAAAATATTCTGGGAACTGCGGGACAGCGAAAAGCCGGGATGGATCAGGCAAAAACTTTCGGAATACCGACTTTCCATAGACTCAGAAGCCATCGAAATCATGCTTGAGCTCGTAGAAAATGAAACTTCCGCCCTGGCTTCAGCCTGTGTTATGTTCGGCGCCTGCTTCCCCCCCGATACCCGCATCAGTGCGGACATGGCCGAGGCGGTTCTTTCACGGTCGCGGGAAGAAGACGCCTTCAGCCTTTTCGACAGGCTGACAACGAGTGATTTGGAAACCTGCGTCAGTGTCCTCGATACCGTGCTTTCAGAACGAAAAGGGGACGCGGCACAGATCGTATCTGCCCTGGTCTGGAGTTTCCGAAAGCTGGAAAAACTCCACCGGCTGATTGAAAGCCGGATGACCCACGAAGAAGCTTTCAGGCAGGAAAAAATCATGAGCAAGACCGCCCAGCGGCAATATCGAGCCGGCATGGAACGATATTCGAGAGAAGACTGCGAGCGGATAGTCCGTGCCGCCTCCCAAACGGAAAGCGCCCTTCGCTCGGGACTCTCAACAGCCTTTGCCCGCCCCCTCCTGCATCTACTGATCCACGCCATTCTCGTTCGGAAAGGCAAGGGAGACATCTTGTCTGCCTGGAAGGAACAAGAGTACTATCAGGTCTATTGAAAGGAAATCCAATGTCAAGCAGTGTACGGAAACTTGAGCTCGCCGGGCGAACATTTACCCTCGTAGGAACAGCCCATATTTCTCTTGAAAGCGTTGAGGAAGTCAAACAGATTATCACGGAAACAAAACCCGGGCATGTCTGCGTGGAAATAGACCAGAGCCGCTACACTGCCATGACGCAGGAATCCCGCTGGGAGAGTCTGGATATCATAAAGGTGCTCAAGGAAGGCAAAGGCTTTTTCCTGATGGCGAATCTGGCACTTTCAGGTTTTCAGAAACGGATGGGGGCGAATATCGGCGCAAAACCGGGTGAGGAAATGCTCGCCGCCGTGCAGGCGGCCGAAGAAGCCGGCATTCCCTGGTCCTGCGCGGATCGGGATGTTCAGGTGACGCTCAAGCGCGCATGGGCACGGTCCAATCTGTGGAACCGCTCCAAACTCCTCGCAAGCCTCATCGGTTCGGCCTTCAGCAATGAAAAACTCAGCGAAAGCGAAATCGAGCACCTGAAAGAACAGAGCGAGCTGGAGCAAATGATGGCTGAGCTGGCCGACTATCTGCCATCGGTCAAGGAAGTGCTGATTGATGAACGGGACAGATACCTGGCGTCCAAGATTTTCCAGGCTCCGGCTGATACCGTGGTTGCAGTTGTCGGAGCGGGTCACATGGCAGGGATTGAAGCCTGGATGCGAAAGCTGGCCGCCGGAGAAGCTTCAGCCGATGTCAGCGATATCGATTCGGTGCCGCCGCCTTCCAAATGGTCCAAAGCCGCAGGCTGGATCATTCCCGCCATCATTGTCGCACTGATTGTCATCGGCTTTTTTCGTTCCGGCACTCAGGCGAGCCTCGCCCTGATGCTCAAATGGGTTTTGCTGAACGGCTCGCTGGCAGCGATCGGCTCGGCGCTCTGCCTGGCCCATCCCGGAACAATCGCAGTATCGTTTTTAATGGCACCGATAGCAACCTTGAACCCGCTGGTCGGCATCGGGCTCTTCGCTGGCATTGCGGAGGGATATTTCCGAAAACCCACGGTCGCGGATTTTGAGCGGCTGTCCGATGATATCACCAGCTTGAAAGGCTTTTATACCAACCGCGTCACCCACATTCTGCTTGTCTTCTTTCTGTCCAGCATCGGCGGCATGATCGGCAACTTTATCGCCCTGCCCCTGCTCGCCAGTGGAGCTATTCGCTAAGCTTTTTTCAGCGTTCGCTCGCTCGCTCTACCATCTCGAATAAAGCCGGCATAAGCTGTTTTTTCCTTGAAAGTACATCTTTGAGCAGATAGATCCCTTTCTGCGGTGAGGGGAATGTTACATAGGAGAAAAATTCGCTTTCAGCATCGATAAAGAGCATGCTTTCCAGTTTTGTGATGTCGGTAGCCATCAAAGCCGCCAGGTAGCAGCCGGTTTCCATCCGCAATTTTGCAAGCCCTTCCAGCACTTCCTGGGCGCGCTCCATGATTTCGGAGGAGCTGGTCAATTCGATCTGACTGACAGAAAGCTTTTTACCCGAAGATTCATACTCCTTGCGATCAACGCGCACCATTTTGTCGATGGGAAGGCGGGCGGCCTCGGATGCGGACGCCATGATATCCTGACCCAGTTCGGCGATGCTGAGGTCCGTGATACTCGCCAGATATTCAGCAATGTCGCGGTCCACATCCGTCGTCGTCGCCGACTTCAGCACCAGGGTGTCCGACAGTATGCCGCACAGCAGAATGGAGGCCATTGCCTTTGTCAGCGGTGTTCTGGTTTCTCGGTACATGCCGGCGACAATCGTGCTGGTGGAGCCGACAACCCGGTTGATGAAGGTTATCGGGTAGGTGGTGGTGAACGAACCAAGCCGGTGATGATCGATCACTTCGAGAATCCGGTAATGATTGATACCTTCCACAGCCTGCGAAAATTCGTTGTGGTCCACCATGATTATTTCGATATTAGCTTCCTGAATCAAATCGCTTTCAGAGAACATACCGACGACCCGGTTGCTTTCGTCAACAACGGGAACACAGCGGCTTGGGGATTTGGCGAGCGCAGCCTTGGCGGCCTTGATCCAGTCCCGGCGGCCGAGCGGCGCGATGGTTTCATCAGCCACCGTAATAACCGGCGCGGAATAGAGCACCAGAAGCGAAGTCGATGAGGTATCATACGGCGATGTGAGGATCGAAACCTTCTTTTGTTCGGCAAGATCCCGGATTTCCTTATTGGGCAGAATTCCGTTGGTGATGATCATGGCGCGGACACCCGCTTCAACCGCGATGCGCTGGGCTTCTTCCCGGTCACCGACCAGCACAATCTTGTTATGCGCTGGCTCTGCGTAAATGTAATCCTTGAATTTTTCCGTACTGAGCGCAGCAACCACCATGCGGGCGTTGAAAATGCTGTCAGCGTCGAAGAGTACCACGGGCTGGGCTTTTATCGTGTTGACCAGGTGGTGGAGCGATGTGGGGATGACAGCTTTCCGGCGCGGATTGATTTTCGTGAGGATATTCCGGGCAAAGGCATTGTAGTGCAGCATCGCGCGGTAATGGTTTTCGCTGTCGACAATCGAAAGCACCTGGCTCGCGGATTTTTCCATAATCGCAAGCGCGTCCCAGAGCGGCATATTTTCGTCCACGCACACAGGCTCCTGCTTCAGGTAGTAGTCGACTTTGGGCACCAGGTCGGGGATGAATTCCGGGAGAGGCACGCCGAAGCGGTGAAAAATGTATTCTGTCTGCGGATTGACCGCTCCGGCGCGGGCGGCAACGACATTTTTGATCCCTTGGGCGTTTTTCAAACCCGCGTATGCCGCGGCTGCGACCACGGAATCGGTATCCGGATTCTTATGGCCGATCACATAGATGGTCTTTTCCATATTGTACGCCAGTATAAAGGCTTATCTTCCAGAAGGCAATCCGAAAATTACTAGAGAATGCGCAGGGACGACAGCCGGTTTCATCTGATCGGTGTTTGGAATATCGATGCTCAGCGCCTGTGATTTTGAAGACAGGTTGATGGCACCATAGATGCGGCCATCTTCGCTGGCAAATCGGTAGACATCGGGGCTGAAATATGAAAACCGCTCGACACCGAAATTAAGATTTTCAACCTGGGCGTACAAAGCTAAAAGCTCACGGGTGAAAGCCGCCTCGGAAAGCGCGCCGGGCTTGTCGGCTGGCGTAACATCCGAAAATTCGGCTGGATCGTCGGAAAACATAATCTGAGAGGCGAACATTTTTGCCACCATGCCCACCAGAAATTTTTCATGATCGGCGAGACTGGTTTTATGGGTCCGGCAGAACACCACGTCCGGATCATTCAAAAGCAGGGTTTTATCGAGCAGGGAGCGGGCGATGCTGTGCCCCATGTTCACTTTGGCTGAGGGCCTGCCCTGATGACCGATCAGTTTGAGCTGCCACCAGTCCCAGCGTTCGAGCGTATCAGCGCCGATACGCATGAGGGGCATAAACGGACTCGTCGATTCCACGGGAGCCCCGCAGGAGAGAAAGGCGACCGGCTTTCCGTTCCGGTCTTTGTTCATGGACGTAATCCGCTGGAGCATGTTTGCATAATGCTCCCAATGTCCGCCCTTTCTGCCGGAATGAACACCGCGCATGAGACCTGCGTAGAGAAAGTCGAGCTTCAAATAGCGGTAGCCCCATTCGTTGATCACTGTGTCAAACAGCGAAAGCAGGTAGGCCTCGACATCCAGGCGGGAGAGATCCAGGCAATAGACATCACCGCCCCAACCCTGATTCCAGCCTGCCAGAACCGGCTTGCCGCTTTCATCCTTGAGCAGCCACTCGGGATGCTCGCGGGCGACAGGTGTTTCCGGCATGACGAGGAAGGGCGCGAGCCAGATACCCGGGATGTAGCCGCTTGCTTCAATCTCACGAGCAAGCCCGGCAACGCCGTTCGGGAATTTTTTTGAATGCGGACGCCAGTCGCCGACCTGGACTTCCCAGCCGTCATCGATCTGGTAGACGGCAGGTTTTCCCTGCCTGATAAACATGCTGTTGATAAGGTTGTCGTTGGAGCCGATAGCTCGCAGATCCGCGCGGATAAGGCCTTCGTCGATGGCAAGATAGTGGTTGTACCAGGTTTCGAAGCCGCCGATGGGGGTGATGGGGCTTTGCGCGCCGTCTGCTCCTGAAGCCGCACCCTTGCCCATGAGAAAGCGATGATCTTCAAAGCGGGAAGAAGCGCCGAAAAGCCGCGCCAGCTGCTCTTTTAGATCGAAATATCCCTGAGCGGCTATGAGGGCGATGCGCGCAATTGTCTGCCCTTTTTTAAAACTGCCGCCTTCCGCGTACGCATAGATGCCGATGTTTGTTTTGCCGATTACGAAACTGATGGGCGGAAGAATGTTTGCGGCGGTTTGCTCCAATTCAGCCGATGCACCTGATGTGCCATTTTCAGGCGGCACAACCGGGTCAGCCGATTTTAGGGATTTGACTGATGTGCCCGCCCCAAGCGGCTCTGCCTGGCCAGCCTCGGCTCCGCCTGGCAGAGCCTCGTTCTGCAGACCACTTTGCAGACCGTTTTGCAGACCGCCAAGCCGCGGCACATTATCCGAAACAAGCGCCAGGCGGATATCTTCCACCCGCAGAACGGTAAAAAAATGGGAAAGGATCGCAGGCTTTTCCCAGGGGGCGGCAGCGCGCCGCGCCCGGCTCCGCAAAGCCTCCTCCGCAGGATGATCCACAAAGACGTTGAGCACCCGCTTGTACCAGGCGCGGCGCGGTCGCTCGCGGCCATGCAATTCGCCTGAAAAAGACCAAGACTGCCAGCCATTGGCTAGCACAAAGCGCTTGCGCGGATCTGAAAAATCAGAAAGCGCCGTACCTGTCTGTTCTGCCGCCTCAGCAAGGGATTTACCGCTGGCAGTCCGTGCGTTTTCCAACAATTCCCGCAGGTCAAAAACGCCCAGTTCCAACAGCGGCTCAGCGCATTCAAAATCCTCGCCTGCTTTAAAAACAAGCCGGGTAATTCCGTCACTTCCAAATTCGAACGCACTTTCCAGACTGTCGGTCATCGAGGGTGCTCCTTGTCTGCTCTTATCAGATTGTTCAAAGTACGGTATCATACATACCGCAATGATCAGACTATATGCTTTTCTCGGCAATTTTGGCAAGGAATACGCCAACAACAGGCACAATGTCGCATGGCAGTTTCTGAACAGCCTTCCTTTCAGCGCTCAACTCTCCTGGGAACGAAAATTCAAAGGCCATCTCGCTTCACGCGAGGTAGGCGGCACCAGAATTTTCTTTCTCATGCCTGAAACCTATATGAACAATTCCGGCGAAAGTGTCGCAGAATGCGCACGCTTTTTCAGGCTCAAGCCTGAAGAAATCATGGCCGTCCATGACGAACTCGAAATGGCATTTGGCTTTTTCGGTTTCAAGTTTTCCGGCGGCCTGGGCGGGCACAACGGTCTGCGCTCTCTGGAAAAACACCTGGGCACCCGGGATTTCGCGCGCATGCGCTTCGGCATCGGCCGTCCTGCTCACGACGATATCGCCGGTTATGTGCTCTCCGATTTTTCAAAAGACGAGCGGTTGCTGCTCGACACGGCGATTTTCCCAAAAGCAGCTTCTGCTTTCAGCGAATGCCTTGAGGCAGGTTTTGAGTCTGTCGTTGATAAATATAAAAAAGTGTCCTGCCGGTAAATTCAATAAATCAGCGAATCGAGCCGCTTGTCGTCGTGTTTCCACGATGGATCGACCCGCACCTGCAGGCGTAGTCTGACGGGATAATCGAAAATTTCGGCTAGATCCGCTTCCGCTTCTTCTCGGATTTTTCGAATCATCGAACCGCCCTTGCCGATGATGATGCCTTTCTGGCTGTCCCGTTCGACAACAATATCGAATTGGGCTTCCAGCGAGCCGTCATTCAGTTTCCGCGAATCCTGATAGTCAATGTAAAGCGCATGCGGCAATTCTTCGCGTGTGTGAAGAATCGCCTTTTCTCGAATAATTTCCGCAATCCTGAAAACCGGGTCCTGATCGGTATAATATTCTTCCGGATACCAAAGTGGACCTTCGGGCGCCCGCTCCAACAGCGTTTCAACCAGCTCATCAAGGCCCTGCTGTTCACGCGCGGAAATTCTGATTGTCGTGCCGGAAATCGCGGGGAGTTGTTCTTTGACAAAGGCTTCAGCGCGGTCTGCGTCAGCATCCTTGTGGTCGATTTTATTGACAGCCGCGACAATCCTGGCGCTGAATGGCTTGATTGCGGCAGCCAGCTGTTCTTCCTCAGAACCAGGCTCCCGAGTTGCATCAATCAAATAGATAATGAGATCAGCGTCGTTCAACGCGTTAACTGCCACCGTTTTAAGTTTCAGGTTGAGTTTTTTTTCCGAAATATGAAAACCCGGCGTATCAAGAAAAACCAGCTGACCTTCCTTCCTGTTGATAATTCCCTTTACTGTATTTCTAGTAGTCTGCGGAACCGGTGACACAATGGAAACTTTGGCGCCGCATAACGCGTTCAGCAGGGTCGATTTTCCTGCAGACGGCCTTCCGACAATCGCAACAAAAGCGGATTTACTCATTTTTTCTCCGTATCATTTATAGTATCCGGGCGGCGGAACCTCATCAGTCCAAATTTTATACTGCCCCTCTGCCTGATACCTCAGCATATCATAGCCGTTTCTGATTCTGCATCCTGAAGCTTCAGCCCGTGAAAGCAAGGCTGTTTTTGATGGTTTGTATATAAGATCGAATATGGCTTCGTGGCCGTCAAATTCATAGAATTCAAGCGGATCTCCCGCAGTGCCGCCCTGCATGCCGACGCTTGTCGCCTGCACGATAAAATCGGAATATTCAGAAACCAGATCGATTGCTCGGTCATCAAGCGGTCCATACTGAAAATCGAATTTTTTCGCCAAACTGCGGGCTGTCGCCAGGGTTCGATTTAAAATTACCGCCTTGCCGCCCTTTCTGAAAATGGACAGCGCGACCGACTTGGCAGCCCCGCCCGCCCCGACAATCGTCACCTTCAAGCCTGAAAAATCATCCCTTCCGAGAAACTCAAGCGCGCTCCGTTCAAAACCATCGGCGTCGCTGTTATAGCCTGCCCATCCTTCTTCCCGCATAACCAGGGTATTGCAAGCGCCGATTGCGCGGACATCGGTTGAACGAAAAGCAAGCAGCGGCAAAACAACTTCTTTCAAAGGCACCGTTATTGCCGCGCCTTTTGCTTTCAGCATTTTCATGGATTGAAGCGCACTTTCGATTGAATCTGATGGCATCGGCACCATCATCGCGTTTTTGCCGGCTCTTTTGAACGCTGAATTATGCAATGAGGGGGACAATGAGTTCAGGATGCTCGGCCCGCCGAGCAAAATATAAAGATCGAAGTCACTGGTTGCTTCACGGCCCCGGTATATCCGGGCAAAACTCTCCGGATCAATTTGTCCGGGAGCCGCAAGGCTGGATTCATCGGCCTTCGGGCTGGTATAGGTATGGTGGGAGCCAATTCTTCCAGCTAAAATTCGGGTCGGAAAACCATAGGTTCCCATTCCGATAATCAGTTTTTCTTTCTGAGGAACCGTGCTCGCCCACGCCAGCAGCTGCGAGAGTTCGGCTGAATTCCGCGGTGTAACCGCAAGTTTGGGAATCTCGTCTTCTTCCTGCGTCAGATTTTCCCAGACCGCATCAAAATTCTCAGGAATACCGCTCAGATAATGCCGGGATCGAATAATCCTGGTTCCGAAAGTCTTGCAGGCTTCCTCGATAGCCGGCATATGAAAATCGTCTTCAAGATCGACGTAGGCGTAATTGGCTGAAGCATCCGACCTTGCATAGGACAAGGCTTTGGCGATCATAACCAGGCGGACTCCTTCGCCATCCTCAAAAAGGCCGCCATCGCTTCTCCTTCGGACGGTAAGAATGCAGGGAAGCCCCGCTTTTTCAGGAAAACTTCTGATATAGAATTTTTCAGCAGGATCGAGATAGTCTGCGCGCAATTCGACAAGATCGAT
>JAJTBL010000272.1 GCA_021286925.1 Spirochaetia bacterium
ACTGCTCGGCTTCAATCTGGGAGGAAAACGCTGGCCTCGCGATCCAGAACGAGATAAGAAAATCGATGGGAAGCAGATAGCACTTTTCGATTCGATCGAAGCCCTCGCTGGCGACTCCATGCCTCATTCGCTATCCGCCTCGGTCCAGCGGGCATTCAACGTAGGCATCATCGCGGTGGTTAGCATAAGGAGGACAAACCAGTCATTTGGGGACTTCACCTTGATATTCAAACAAGACGAAGCTTTCAGGAATCATGAGCTCGCGCTCATCCTGGCGGATTACGTGGGCATATTGATTGAACGAAGACGGATAACAGCGCACCTTGAGGAAAACGACGCTTTATTCACCCAGTTCCTGAAGCACTCCCCAGTTTACGCCTTTATTAAAGAAGTCAAGGAACACGACAGTTTTACCATAAGGATGAGCGATAATTACTCCGAGATGATCGGCCGTCCAACTTCGGAGCTTCTCGGCAAGGGCATGCGCGAGATGTTCCCGGCCGATTTCGCCGAAAAAATGATAAAAGACGATTTTTCCGTAGTGCGATCAGGGAAAGTGGTGGAACTGGATGAGCAGCTTAATGGGCGAGCGTATACGACGATAAAATTTCCGATTTACCAGCAAGAAAGAAAATTGCTCGCCGGCTATACCATCGACGTGACTGAAAGGGAGGCAAGCAAGAAGAAGCTCGCTGAAAACGAAGCGCAGACGAGGACACTCATTGCTAATTTACCCGGGTTCGTCTATCGTTGCCGCGACGACAGGGATTGGACGATGATCTACATATCTGATGGATGCGCCGGGATCACTGGATACGGAGCGCAGGATCTGCTGCTCAACTCCAGCCGTTCGTTCTCGGAATTGATAGAGCCCGGTTTTAAGGAAAAAATTTGGGAGAGCGTTCAAAGCGCGCTGCGTTCCGCAACTTCATTTGAAGAAGAATATCCGATAATCCACCGCGACGGAACAGAACGGTGGATTTGGGAGAGAGGCCGCGGAATCTACGCGCCGAATGGAGAATTGCAGTATATCGAGGGTTTCATAACCGACATCACTCGGAGAAAGAATGATGAGGCGAGGATACGGGAACTTAACGAGAAGCTTTTTCTATCAAAGAAGAATGAGGCTCTCGGCACCTTGGTCGCCGGCGTCGCCCATAATGTGAACAATTTCCTAGCGGCGATCATGGCTGCAGCGTCTTGCGGCACCGCCGATTCCAAGAAAAGCCCTGAGATCGAGGCGTTCCAGCGGATAGACTCGCTATGCGGCCGAGGACGAGAACTGCTCAAATCGCTCATGAAATTCGCGAAACCGTCGCTTGAAACGATGATTCCCATCAATATCAAGGCCATTGTCGAAGAAGTCGTCACCATCATCAAGCACTCCACCTTCAACCAGATTACCATCGCCTTCACGGCGCCCAAGGACCAGCTCTGGGTTTTCGGGGATCCGGGAGCGCTGAATTCAGTATTCATGAATCTCTGCATCAACGCAGTCGACGCCATGCCAAAGGGGGGCAGCCTCAACATCGCATTATCCTTGATCGACCGAAAAACGATCGGGGTTTCCGTCGAAGATACGGGGATTGGAATAGGCAAAGAAGCATTGACGCATGTTTTTGAGCCATTTTTCACTACAAAGGAACCCGGGAAAGGCACGGGGTTGGGATTAAGCACCAGCTTCGGCACAATAAAGGCGCATAACGGCTCAATATCGATTGAAAGCGAGGTCGGAAAAGGAACCATCGTCCATGTAAGATTGCCGAAAATCGATTCACCCTCGCAGGAAGCGGGAATATCGGCGAATCTATCATCCCAAAGCCATCTTTCAAGCGAGAAAGGCGATGGAAACAGGATTTCGCCGCTCAAGATAGCGCTCGTAGACGACGATGATGATGTCCTCTTCCTCACCTGCAAAATGCTCGAAAAAGCGGGACATTCCGTCACCCCTCTATCCGGAGGCGCTGAGTGCCTCTCGTTCATCACGGGCGCCAAACAGACGGGGCACAGTCCCGATGTCATCATAATCGATCAGAATATGCCCAAAATGAATGGCGTACAAACCATCGAAAGGCTTAAGGAAATCTCCCCAAAAATTCCGATCTTGCTTTCTTCTGGCCAACCGGACATTCAGGAATGGGATTCGGTCAAGCAAGCGAATGTCGCCGTGATCTCAAAACCCTTCAATGTCGGGGAAATCCAGGCTGCGCTTGCCGCGATCAGCACGCAGAAAGGTTAGGAAAACAGAAGTAGAAGGTTGCACCCTTTCCCTCGATTCCTTCAGCCCATATTTTTCCTCGATGCCGCAGCATGATTCTTTCGGCTGTCGCCAAGCCGACCCCGGTTCCCGGGTACTCTCTTTCGGTGTGGAGCCTTTTGAACGGCTTGAATATCTCATTCTTGTAAACGTTATCGAAGCCGATCCCATTGTCCGAGACGAAAAAAGCATCATATCCATCTTCGTGAGCGCATCTCCCGATTTCGATCTTCGAGTCAGCCGCATGTTCCGTATATTTGATGGCGTTTCCAAGTACATTGTTCAGCAATATCTTTGCGAGCTGCTGATCGCAGAACGCATGCATATCGGGATCAATTTCAAAAGAAATCGCTCTCCCCTCGTAATCAGGCTTCAAGTCGCCCAAGACCGAGTTTGCCAGGGCTGACAGATCAACCTGATCGCAGGCTAATTGCTTTTGCGAGACTCTCGACAAATCCAAGAGCGCATTGACGATCTGCTTCATCAAATTGGAGTTTGTCGTGATCTTGTCGATATAGAGCCGCAGCGCTGGCGGCAGCCCGACCCCGAACTCCTCGTCGATGAGATCGGAGAAGCCGGTGATGCGCCGCAGGGGCGCCTGCAGATCGTGCGATACGGAGTAGTTGAAGCTTGAGAGCTCCTCATTCAGCAACCGCAGTTCA
>JAJTBL010000273.1 GCA_021286925.1 Spirochaetia bacterium
GAAAAGGTCGGCTTTGATATCCAGCGGATCGCCGAAGGCCTGGTGATGAGCGGTTATGGTCCAGGGTGGAAGGGCGCCTTGCGTCCTGACAGCGAAGGCTTCCAGGATCAGCTTGCCAAGCTGGAGAATCCGGTTGGTTTTATCGACAACATGGAAGTGCAGGGGGACGGTTCTGAGGTCTGGCCGGGCGAGGTAGAGCGCAAGCGGGATGGTCAGCGGGCCTGAACCCATGTCGATGATGATGGAATCGGCGCTCAAGGGCAGGTCGAGGTTGGCAAAGAGGGTTGAAAGCCTCACCAGGTTCCAGGGCAGAAAATAGCGGATGTAGGCTTGATAGTATCGCGGCGAACTCAGGTATTCCGCGGTGCGGTGCTCCCGCTCGGAGGTCAGATCTTCCCAGAGGTCGCGAATGCTGTGCTTCAGCTCGAGGCGGTGGCGCTGGTCCATGGGAAGTGTTTCATCGAGGACAGCGGCAAGTTTTTCCAGCATCGCCTGGCTTTCGGCGGGCAGGCTGAGCGAGGCTTCATGGTGTATTTTGTCGAAATATCGAACCTGTTGTTCACGGGGCTTTGGTTTCACAGGTTGATTTTAGCATATTGCGGGGAAAATATCAGCTGGCAGACAAGAAAAACGCCGCTTCCGCAGTTGTGGCGCGGAGGCGGCGATAGAGTTGGGCGCTCAGGGGTGCAGGCTTGTGCGGCGGCCGAGCGCCAAGGGATGCTTGGGGGAGCGCTGGAACCGTAAGCGCTCGTCTGATGCATCAATCGAAGGAAAGGATGACCTTCCCGGATTCGCCTGAAAGCATGGCTGCAAAGCCTTTTTCAAAATCGTCAAAGGCATAGCGATGGGTGATGACCGGGCTGATGTCGAGGCCGGAAAGGATCATTGCCTGCATCTTGTACCAGGTTTCGAATATTTCTCGACCGTAAATGCCTTTGATGAAGAGTCCCTTGAAGATGACGCGGCTCCAGTCGATTCCGGCGCCGTCCGGCAGAAGTCCCAGCAGGGCGATCCTGCCGCCGTTGTACATGTTTTCGATCATCTGCTCGAAAGCTTGCGGGCTTCCCGACATTTCCATGCCGATATCAAAGCCGCCGACCATGCCGAGTTCTTTCTGAACCTCTTTGAGGGATTCCTTGGCAACGTTGACTGCTCGGGTGGCGCCGAGTTTTTTTGCCAGCTCGAGGCGCCAGGGGTTTACGTCGGTTACGACAACGTTGCGCGCGCCGACATGCTTGGCGATTGCCGCTGCCATACAGCCGATCGGCCCGGCTCCTGTTATCAGGACATCTTCGCCGATCATGTCGAATGAGAGGGCGGTGTGGGTCGCGTTGCCATAGGGATCGAAGATGGCGGCCAGCTCATCGGAAATTGAGTCGTGGACGTGCCAGGCGTTGGAGGAGGGGACTGAAACGTATTCGGCAAAACAGCCGTCCCGGTTGACGCCGATTCCAATGGTGTTGGGGCAGAGGTGCCGCTTTCCGGCGCGGCAGGCGCGGCAGACGCCGCAGACAATGTGGCCTTCAGCCGAGACTCGCTCTCCAATTTTATATCCGGAGACCGATCGTCCCATATCGACAATTTCTCCGACAAATTCATGGCCGACAGTTTGGCCGATTGTGATGGTTTTAGCGGCCCATGAGTCCCACTTCCAGATATGTACATCAGTTCCGCAGATGGCTGTTTTTTTTACCTTGATAAGCAAATCATTGTCGCCAATTTCAGGCATCGGCACGTCCTGCATCCACAGGCCAGGCTCCGCTTTGCTTTTAACAAGAGCTTTCATCAGGTACTCCTTGAGCAGGATTATACACCGTATTTTGAATGTCGTGGAGTGTATTTCGAATTTTGTCTGGTGTCACGAACATTGTATATTGGGTTCTGACCGGCCGCACTTTCGTCTAAAGCATGAAAAAGAGCGCCGCACCGCAGACCGCGATAATCGCGCCGACAATTTCCATGGCTTTCACCTTTTGTTTGAGCAGGATGACCGAAGGCGGGATGATGAGAATCGGCGTCAGCGCCATCAGCGTGCTAGCTGTGCCTGCCTGGGTGTTCTGCAAGGCGAAGAGGGAAAAAACGACACCGAGGAATGGACCGAAAACCGCTCCGGACGCGGTTGCAGAAAACACGGTTTTATCTTTTCTGGGAAGGACAAAGACCTGCCGGGTCTGCTTCATCAGGACAGCCTGTATGGCGAAGCCGACAATGGCCATCATGACTCTGATTTGCGTGCCTGAAATCGCGTTGTATGAGCCGAGGCCTGTTTTGGAAAAAATAAGGCCGAGCGCTTGAAATACTGAGGAAAAAAAGGCAAAGACGTAACCTTTCATCATGCCGGCCGGCAATGGCTTTCTGCCTGTTTTTTGAGCGCTGGAGGCGGCATGGCTTTCAGCATCTGCCCGCTGTCTGGTAATGACGACAATCAGAATGCCGATGATGACAACGCCCATCCCGACAAGGCGGATTGGTTCCATGGTTTCGCCGAGAAAAAGGAAGGCGAATAAGGTGGTGAAGAGCGGCGTCAGGGATTGGAATATAACGGTAACTCTTGCCCCAATAATGACATAAGCGTTGAATAGGAAAAAATCGGCGATTACAAATCCGATGATACCGGAGATGGAAAGGTAAAGCCAGGCTCGCGGGCTTGCGTCGAAGGGCAAGGGCATCAGGCGGGTGACGGTTCCTGCGAGGGCGAGAAAGAAAAACGCGAAGACGACTTTCCAGAAGTTGACTGCCAAAGCGCCGACTTTTTTTGAGGCTTTTTCGAAGAATATGGCGGAAAATGACCAGCACAGAGCTGTTCCGAAGGCTGCGAGCGCACCGAGTTTGTCCATGGCGCGCTGATTATAGCAGTGAACATGATTCTGTTCTACATGACCGCTCCGCGCAATAGTTTCTTGTTTGACAA
>JAJTBL010000274.1 GCA_021286925.1 Spirochaetia bacterium
GAACGTGGCGGGGGCGGCGCAACCAAGAGAGCGGTCGATTCGTGGCTGGATGGGATCGCACCATGGAGTCCGAACCGGAAGCCCCAGGATGTGAAGCGTTATTTCGACGCGGGCGGCAACGGTGTCGCGATGCGCGTCCTGCCGCATGTCTTGCGCTTGGGCGAAAAAGAGTATCCTGAGATCGCCGCCAACATATTCCTTGACGGTGTCACGACCCACGGACACCCCCGGGCGCTTTTGGGCGCTTTGGCCTACGGTTTCGCACTTTGGGCGGCTTTCCGCAAGGATTCGAAACTGGCGTATGGCGAATTGGTGGAAGATTTGATCAAAAACGCGGATGTCTGGTCCGTTCTTCCAGCCCCCCTTGCCATCCAGCCCGAATGGAAGATCCAGGCCGAAAGAAACCTTCAAGGCTACGCGAAGCTATGGGAATCGGCAAAGGCTGAGGTCCTGGAATATCTTGTGGTCTGCCGAGCGGAATTCGCGAAGGGAGCGTTGAGTTTCGACGATGATGTGCTGAAAAAACTTCAGTGCTTCAACAGCAAGATAAGCGGTGCCGGTACCGTGGCGGCTATCGCGGCGGTTTATCTCGCGTCGCGCCACGCCGCCGACCCGATCAACGGCGTAGTAAAGGCCGCCTTCGCCATCGGTTCGGACACCGACACAATAGCCTCGATGACCGGCGGCTTGCTCGGCTGCATCAATGGTTCAGACTGGTTGTCTCCGGTAAATCAAGGCATCCAGGACGCCACCTATATCGAGAAATGCGCGTCGCGCTTGGCGGGCAATCAAGTAGATGACAATGGCAGCATTGAGCCGGTCAGGAGAGCTTCCCTCAAGAACTGGATCGACAACGTGGCTGGTGCTCATGATACGCAAGAAACCAGACTCCCCGACCGCCGCAAGGCGAAGATCAATCGCGGCAAGGACCAAGTCGGTCGCAGCGGGAAATACAAGGTTGAATTCCTGAAACTCACCTCGGAAGACGGCCAGACAATCTATATCAACAAGATCTCCAAGGGTAACTTCGGAGGCCAACCCGCTCAGCGGCAAACCACCATCGCTTCATCTACCGGGAAGCCCCCAGAAGATCAGCGGCAACCCCAGTCCATGCCGGAGCGATTGAGTTTCGGTCCGAAACTGCCGGTGTATTCCATGGAAAAGTCGGTCCACTTCTATAAGGGTCTGTTAGGGCTCAGCATCAAGAAGGAATCGCAGGACGTGGTTGTCTTCCACCAAGGGCTGGTCCTCGCCCCCGCATCTTACGCCATGAACTTCCCTGGAGGCGGGTTCCGGTCTCTTATCTACATTGAAGTGGAGGACATTCCGAACAGATTCAAGATGGTTATGGAAAACAATATCCAGATTGTGACCAAACTTGAAAACTGGGGACAATCATCGCGCCGGTTTTTCAGATGTCTCGACCCGGATGGTAATTTGATCGAAGTTTTTGAGAAACAATAGAGCAATCATAGGTGCACACAGTAAGTTTCAAAGGCTCATGCATAAAAAATAGGATTGAGAACAGCGAATGATAAGGACATTAACCGGACCGGAGTTCGCAAATATGTTCTGCCTTAAGCCACAGCAGTTTGCCTGGCTTCTAGGTGCCGGTGCGTCCGCCTCCGCAGGTATTCCTACTGGCTATGCAATGATCCAAGACTTCAAAAAGCGATTATTTTGTCAGTTGTCCGGTATTGGCCGCAGGGAAGTGGACACCAACGATCCACTCTGGATTGAAAGGATGAATCTATTTTTTAGAAATCGCGCTGTTCTTCCGCCAGCTGACGATCCGACTGAATATGCAGCGGCATTTGAAGCCGTTTTTCCTGCACCAGAGGATCGCCGAAAATACATAGAAGAGGCAATTAGAAAAGGAACCCCCTCGTTTTCCCATCGTGTCATTGGCTCACTATTGACTACCCGCCTTGTCCCTTGCGTATTCACTACAAATTTTGACAATTTGATAGAGACCGCTACGACGATAACAGATCAGCTAATGCCACCTGATAAGCGTGCTGTTATGACAGTGGCCGCAATCGACAATGCTGATCGAGTTGAGCGCTGTTTGCGTGAATCTAGTTGGCCATTTCTAGCCAAATTGCATGGAGATTTCCAGTCTGTTGAATTGAAGAACACGACAAAAGAACTTAAGGAGCAAGATTCCAAGCTTCGACAAGTTTTGACCACCACGTGCACACGATTTGGTTTGGTCGTTGTTGGTTACAGTGGTCGTGATTCTTCAGTGATGGAAGCGTTGACGGACGCATTATCAAAAAATAACTCATTCCCGTCCGGTATATTTTGGGTGACTCGATCATCTAAATCCATTCTTCCCTCCGTGACCGAATTTCTTGAGAAGTCAAATAAGGCTGGCATTTCGGCTTCTATCGTCGAATCGTCTACATTTGATGAACTGGCTGGTGATCTTGCTGATGGGATTGATTTTCCTCCTATATTACGGCAACACGTTCAAGAGTATAAACCGAAACAGATTCTTGTCAGTACTCCATTTGCGGTACACGAGAAGCGTAAGTTCCCGATTTTGCAATGTTCTGCAGTGCCGATACTTTCGATGCCAACGAAGGCACGTCGTATTTCCGTCAAGGAAGATATCACAACAGTTCGTGCACGGGAGTTGCTTCAGGAAGCTGGCGTGAAGAGGGCTTTAGTAGCAAGCAATGGACGAGATATAGCCGCATTCGGATCAGATACTGATTTGCTTCGCGCTTTCTCAATATTGGATGCCCAAATAATGGGTACTGTTGAACTTCATCCTGACAAGGATAGCTGGGCATGTGGCCTGATCTACGATGCACTGACTAAGGCTGTATGCCGAAATAAACCTCTTCTCCCTCGTTTGCGAAGAAATGGTCATTCAGTCATTATTGCAGGCGAATTGCC
>JAJTBL010000275.1 GCA_021286925.1 Spirochaetia bacterium
CTTTCAGGTCTTCCTGCGATTGATACAAGGCTGTGAACCGGTAGATGTCCTGTGCGACTTCACGATAATGCTTGGTGTCGGTCCCTGCACTGAAGAGAAACGGAGCGCTGACAGCATCCGTGTGCGATTGCCGAAGCGCTTCGGTTACCAGATTCCAACCTTCGCTCTTGGAACTTGATTCCGGAGAGGGCGGCACCACAAATTCCGCCCCTTTGGTGGCAACGCTGACACCAAAGGGTGAGCAAAGCTTTTCAAGATGGGCAACAACGCGCTCGGGGCTGTCGCCGGGCAGCATCCTGACATTGATGACGGCTTTGGCTGTTTCCGCGAGGACATTTTCCTTGTTGGAGCCTGCAAGCATGGTACAGGCGGCGGTTGTTCGTATCAAGGCATTTGTTGAAGGGCTGTTTGCAAAGGCCATTTTCAGCAATCCGGCGGTCAGCCAGGTGTTATTGAAAATAAATCGATAGATGGGAGATGAAACAGGGGCTATGGCTGCCAGGAAGGATTGCATGGTTTGCGTCAGGCGTGCCGGGAAAGGATTTTTATCCAGGGCCAGCAGAGCCCGCGCCAGTTGGCCCGGCGCGGTTTTCTTGGGCGGCATGGATGCATGGCCGGGGTTTCCCTTGGCTTCCAGCAGAATATCAGCATAGCCTTTTTCAGCTACGCCGATAAGCGCGAGCGGCTGTTGGACAAAGGACAGCATGCCCTTGCCGATCGGACCTCCCTCATCTAGTAAGAACAGCGCTTTGACGCCTTTTTGCTTGAGATAGTCGCCAATCAGCCGAGCGCCGCGCACACCGCCTATTTCCTCATCGCCGCCAAAGGCAAAATAAACACTTCGTTCCGGCGTAAATCCCTGCGACAGCAATGACTCCGCAGCTTCAAGGATGCTTGCCATCAGAACCTTGATATCCTGTGTTCCTCGGCCCCAGACTTCTGTTTCCGTTATTTCACCTGAAAATGGGCCGAATTTCCAATATTTTTCATCGCCGGGCGGGACTACATCGAAGTGAGCGCATAAAATGACTGGCTGCAGGTCCTTTTTCTTTCCTTCCCACGTGTACAGAAGAGCTCTGGAACCTATTTCTTCCCGCTTTATTACCGCGTGCACCCTCGGATAGAGTGTTTTGAGGCTTTCTTTCAGCGCTGAGAAGGCTTCTTCATTTTCAGATTCTGGATCGAATGACGAAACAGTAGCGAAGCGAACAAGGCTTGATAATTTTTCAGGTAAATCTGGATATTTCAGTTGCATGATGGCTTCCTTTTGCTGTGAGTATGGAGCAGGAAAGGCGCAAGGTCAACTGCGCGGTCTCAAAATGCCGCGCAGGGTGAGACCTGCCAAGCTGAAAAAGGTTATTTGAAAAACCGGCTTTCCACTTCCTGCTTCCTTTTCTTCAAGCTATACTGCCTGCTATGAGCGAGTTTGTACATCTGCACAATCATTCCGATTATTCCCTTCTCGATGGGGCAGCCCCGGTCAAGGAAATGGTCGCAACCGCAAAGCGGTTCGGTATGCCTGGCATCGCCATTACCGATCATGGCAACTTATTCGGTGCCCTGACTTTTGAAAAAGCCTGCCGCGAAGAAGGGATTAACCCAATTATCGGCTGTGAGTTTTATGTTGCCGGCAGTTCAAGAAAGGAAAAAACGGGCTCGGAAAACGGAAACCGCTATTACCACTTTCTCCTCCTTGCTGAAAATCAGGAAGGCTACCGCAACCTCATCAAGCTGACCTCGCTCTCCTACACCGAAGGGTTTTACTACAAACCCAGAATCGACGATGAACTGCTGACCCAATACGCCAAGGGCTTGATCGCGTCGACAGCCTGTCTGGCGGGAGAAATCCCTTCGCTCATTCTGGCAGGCAAAAGCGAAGCGGCTGAAAAAAAGATTCTGCACTATGCTGAATTGTTCGGCAAAGATCATTTTTACCTCGAACTTC
The DNA here is from genome assembly GCA_021286925.1 of Spirochaetia bacterium. Taxonomy (GTDB): domain Bacteria; phylum Spirochaetota; class Spirochaetia; order Treponematales; family Rectinemataceae; genus JAJTBL01. The sequence goes on from JAJTBL010000275.1 coordinate 1,946, forward strand.
AGGACCATGGGCTGGAAGAGCAGAAGCTGGTCAACCGGACGCTGATAAGTCTGGCGCGCAAATACAACCTGCCGCTGATCGCCACCAATGACCTTCATTACATACAGAAAGAAGACGCGGCCGCCCAGGACATCCTGCTCTGCATCGGAACAAACCGAAAACGCAATGATCCTGGGCGGATGCGTTTCCCAAACGACCAGTTCTATCTTAAAACCGCAGAAGAGATGGAAGCTCTGTTCAGGGAAGTTCCCGAGGCCCTGGCGAATACCCTCAAAATCAATGAAATGGTCAAGCTCAAGATTGACTTTCCGGGGCCGCTTCTGCCGGACTATGAAATCCCGCCTGAGTTCCATACACCGGATGAATACTTGCAAAGCCTTACCATGCAAGGACTTGTAACACGATATCCTTTGATAACCCAGGAAATACGGGAACGGGCTGAGTATGAGCTTTCCATTATCATAAAAATGGGATTTACGGGCTATTTCCTGATTGTCTGGGATTTTATCCACTGGGCGAAGGAAAATGACATTCCGGTCGGCCCGGGACGCGGTTCAGGTGCCGGCTCCATTGTCGCTTATGCGCTTCGGATAACCGACATCGACCCGCTGAAATATGACCTGCTGTTTGAGCGCTTTTTGAATCCGGAACGAATTTCGATGCCAGACTTTGACGTGGATTTCTGCTTTGAAAGGCGCCAAGAGGTAATTGATTATGTTACAAATAAATATGGCAAAGATAGGGTAGGTCAGATCATTACTTTCGGAACACTCAAGGCCAAAGCGGTCATCAAGGATGTGGCTCGTGCGCTGGATATTTCATTTGACGAAGCGAACGCCATTGCAAAGCTGATCCCGGAAGATCCCAAGATGACGCTCGATTCCGCGCTTGAAATGGAGCCGAAACTCAAGGAATTGGCAAATGATCCGCGGTATTCTGAGCTTTTCAAGATCG
>JAJTBL010000006.1 GCA_021286925.1 Spirochaetia bacterium
TTATGGATCTCTACTACTATTACTACTCTTCTTATATATCTAAACAAGAGATAATAAGAGTTGTGCAAAAAAACTTTACGCTATTCCAATATTGAACCAATTCTGGTAAAATTGAAGTATTATTGTTCGATGAGGGGGACTTGATGAAATTCACCTGTGATAAAACCAGTTTGCTGAGAGAAATTTCATTCGCTCAGGAAATCATAGCTTCGAAAAACGCGCTTTCAATCATGTCCAACGTTTACCTGGAAGCTGTCGAGTCACGTTTATATATCAAAGCAACTGATGTTAAGGTGAGTTTTCAGACATCCATTCCTGTTGTCGATGTTGTTCCAGGCAGTATGACTGTTTTCTGCGACAAGCTGGCTGGAATTCTGAATACTCTTCCTGATGGCGATATTGTCGTAGAACAGGATGAAAACCGAGTTACACTCAAGCCGACATCCAAAAAGGTTCGATTCCAGCTTAGAACTTTGTCAGGTGAGAAATTCCCTGAAATTCCGCGCGCAGAAGATGAACGCTTTTTTGAAATTCCGGCACGCGAATTCCGCAAAATGATAGGCCAGACACTGTTTTCCGTTTCGACCGATGAAACTCGCTATTTCATGAACGGTGTTTTCATGGAGAAAAATGAGGAAGGCGAGCTGGTCATGGTTGCGACTGATGGAAGACGGCTTGCGTTTATCAAAAACAGCCTTGCCGATGAAGTTCCCGATTTCAAACCTGTTATCATTCCGACCAAGGCTTTATCGCTGATCAACAAGCGAATGTCGGACGAAGGGCTTATTTCCATCGCGATTACCGAAAAGAGCATTTTCTTCAGGTTTAATGCCTATGAAGTTTCAAGCGTTCTGATTGAAGGCCAGTTCCCGAACTATCAGAAAGTCATCCCGCAGAACCAGAAATTCGTCTTCAAAGCCGGGAAAAGCGACCTTCTCGAGGCACTCAAGCGTGTTTCAATTTTTGTGGAACAGAAATCGAACCGGACATTCTTTACCCTTTCAAATGGCAATCTAGTCCTTTCATCCGAGGAAACAGACATTGGCGCGGCTAGGGAAGAAATTGCCTGCGATTACGATGGTGATGATGTAACTATTGCTCTCAATTATAAATATATTGAAGAGCCATTGCGGGTTCTCGATGAAGCCAATCTTGCGGTCGAGTTCAACGATCCTTCGCGTGCTATTACCCTGCGCCCTGAGCCAGCCGGAGATTACTTCCATATCGTGATGCCGATGCAGATTGACTGATGTCTTTTTCTCGAATCAGGCTTGTATCTTATCGCAACCTCGAGGATGCGGAAATAAATACCGCCGCTGACCGGGTTTTTCTGATCGGTGAAAACGGTCAGGGTAAAACCAATCTTCTGGAAGCCTTGTATTATCTCTCATTCGGCGGATCGTTTCGGGGTCAGGTGGACGCTCAGATCCCTGCCAATGGCGTAAAGGGGTTTGGCCTTAAAGGGTATTGGAAAAATAATTCCATATTGGAAGATGAAATAGAAATCTCAGTCCAGAATTCGGTCAAGGATATACGCCTGAACGGAAAGCCTGTCAGAGACCGCAAGGAGCTGGTAGGGCATAATCCATCGGTTGTTTTCTGCCATGAGGATTTTTCCTTTGCAGCGGGGGAACCTGAGCTGCGGCGGTTTTTCTTCGACCAATGTGCCGGTATGATTTCGCTCGATTACATCGATATTTTGCGCGCATACAGGCGTGTTCTCAAACAGCGGAACGCGGCACTGAAAGAAAGCGCCTATGATCTGCTGGAAGTGCTGGATCCGCAGTTTGTCAGGTATGGGCAGGAGCTGATGGCGATTCGGGAAATCATTTTTGCCCGCTTTCAAAAGCAGTTTCCACAGCTGTATGAGCATGTTTCCCAGCTTGGAAAACCGGTGGAACTCGAATACAGACCGAACTGGCCGCAGGGCGCCGGTTTTGAAGAAATTCTGCAATTTGTTGAATCAAAAAGAGATATCGAAATAATCCAGGGCACGACCAGAAGCGGGCCGCACAGAGACCGGTGGAATTTTGTCAGCGGAGGCGAGAGTTTTACCGATACGGCATCCACGGGTCAGCTCCGGCTTGTTTCGCTGGTGCTTCGGGTGGTGGAGGCGATTGTTTATGCAGAGACGGTGGAAGCGCAAACTGGAACGCGCCAATGGCCGGTTCTTCTGCTGGATGATGTGCTTTTGGAGCTGGATGTCGGGAAACGAAGGCGTTTTTTGGAGCTTTTACCAGGTGAGCGCGAGGGCGCCCAGGCATTTTTTACCTTTCTGCCGGGTGAGCCATGGACGGAATATGCGAGCGGCGATACGCTTGTTTACAGGGTGAATCATGGACGATTCGAGGGCTAAGTCGGTTTCACAGCTGCTTTCCGCGTTTTTTGACGAAAAGACGCTTCAGCGAGGTGAAAAATACGCTGAATTTTCGAGATCGTGGCGATCCATCGCAGGGGAAAGGCTTGCAGACCACTCAAAACCATCTGACATACGCCATGGTGTGCTTCTGATTGAGACAGATCATTCGGGCTGGATTCAGCTTCTTCAGCTGAAGCAGGAGCGGATTCTGGCAGAGATCGTGAAGCGCTATCCGGAGCTTGAGATTCATGGGCTCGCTTTCAGAATTGGTTATGGAGAGGGTGACAAGCGTACTGCGGTTGTGGATGCGCCGACAGCTGGGCATAGTCCCAATCCTCCTGCTTCTTCGGGCCAATCAGAGCGAGCGGAGCCGGAAAGCCAGGCCGCTGAAATGCAACATGAAGCGGAACCGCCGCATGAGACCGCTCAGCCCGAAAGATCGGAGGGAGAATCAGCAGGAAAATCTGAGGAAAAATCCAAGCTGCCTGACTTTTTATTGAAAAAATTCGAGCATATCAGGAAAAATATTGAAAAACGCTGACTCGGACCTGTTGATAAGCAATTGACCAAATACCTGCCAAGGATTTATACTCACGCACCTGCGCGAGTTATGCTTGCGCGCTAATTTGAAAAGACCGGCGTCAGGTACACCGCAGTGCAAGGTTCGTTGCGGCGCCATCTGAGCCGTCGCTCATAAAATAAGGAGCAAGATGCCATGAAGCGCACCTACCAACCCAGCAAGACCAAGAGAAATCGGAAGTTCGGCTTCCGTGCCCGCATGAGTACGAAAGGCGGACGCCTGGTACTGAAGAGAAGAAGAGCAAAAGGCCGGCTCAAGCTGACCGTCGCAGACGAAAACAAGAAATATTGACGGATTGGTCCTGAAAAGGCATGAAATGAGTTTCCCGAAAGCGGAAAAGCTCCGGGAAAAATCAGACATCGACCGGTTATTCCGCACTGGCGCCCGGTTTTCTTGCAAAGGGATGGCTTTGCGAATCGCGAAGAACACTCTTGGCAAAAACCGGGCAGTTTTTGTTCCTGTACGGTCATTCCGAGGTTCGGTAGAACGAAATCGAGCCAAACGGGTGGCACGGGAAGTCTGGCGTCTGAACAAGGCAAGCTTTGCGCAAGGCTACGACCTTGCCTTTGTTCTGTATCCGGACGCGGTTGATTTTGAAATAATTCGGTCAAACATGCTTTTTCTCCTCCGTAAGGCAGGCTTGTTTCGATGAAACTGCTGAAAAAAATCGTTTCCTTCCCATTTCTCCTCATTATTAAAATTTATCAAATAGCTATTTCTCCGCTTTTCCCGCCCTCATGCAGGTTTTATCCTACCTGTTCGGCGTATTCTTTCGAGGCAATTTCGAAATATGGGCCAATCAAAGGCGGAGTTCTCGCAGTAAAAAGGATTTTACGCTGTCATCCAGGAAACCCAGGAGGCTTTGATCCAGTACCATGAGTATATTTACACCCGGAACAGAATCTAAAGAAGAAAGCAGAAGAACAATAATCGCGGTTGTTCTTTCAACCTTGGTTGTCGGCGTCGGTTTTATGGTGCAGAATGCGCTGTTTCCGCCGGTCGAGCAGCCTCAGCCGGTTCAGACAACCCAGACTACGGAAAGCCAGCAAGTCGCAGCGCCTCAGCCGGGCGTCCCGACAGCAGCCGAGCCCGCCGTTTCAGCGCAAACCGCAGAACCAGCACCGGTCGCCCAGGCTACCTATACCATCGAAACAAACCTGCTCAAGGTCGAATTGACAAATGCTGGCGGTGATATTGTTTCGCTCAAGCTGAAAAAACACAAAGACAACAAAGACTATGTAGACTTGATTGTCCCGGGATCTTCCGGCTCAAAGGGCTTGTCACTGTCTTTCGGCGGAGCGGATACACCGGTCATTTCTGATTATATGAAGGCTGAGTGGCTCGACGCTGAACGACGTACCATCGCGTTTACCAGAACATTTATGGCTAAATCTGCCGATTCCGGAGAGCTGGTACCATTTACCTACAAGAAAGTGTACTCGTTCAGAGACAATGAATACATGTTCGGGCTGGCGGTAACTCTGGAAAATTCGGTAAACAAGCCTATTCCGCTGAATGTGAACGGTGTCGCTTACACCTTGCAGATGGGACCGCAGATCGGGCCTCGGTTTGATCAACTGCCCAAGAATGCCGACTACCGAAAATACATCATGGAAGTGAACGGCAAGAAAAAGATTGAGATGCCGAAGCCCAATACCATGCAGGTTATCAAGGATCAGCCAAGCTGGGCTGCTCTGGCCGGCAAGTATTTCGCTTTTATCGGCATCCCGCAGGCTCCGTTTGCGACATTCAGCTTCTATCAGGGACAGGATCCGGACATCAAACAGACAAATACGATGTTCATTTCGCGGCCTGCCATCAGCGCCTCGGTACAGACGGACACCTATTATTTCTATTTCGGGCCGAAAACCTCGACGGAACTGGCGAAATATGAATATTCCGACAAAAATTCCTTCGGTCTGGCTTCCATGAAGCTTGAGGACGCGACAGAACGGTCGAATATATTAGGCTGGCTCGAGGCGATCCTGAAGTTCATGCTGAATATCTTCTATAAAATTATTCCGAATTATGGCGTTGCCATCATACTGGTGACAATTGTCATCAAGATCATATTCTTCCCATTGACCAAGAAAGGCTCCATTTCCACGGCACGAATGCAGGAACTTCAGCCGAAGATTGCAGAACTGCAGGCCAAGTACAAGTCAAATCCGCAGAAGCTGAACCAGGAGATGGCGGAATTCTATAAGCGCGAAAACTACAATCCCATGTCCGGCTGTCTGCCTATGCTGATCCAGTTCCCCTTGTTTATCGCCATGTACAGTCTTTTCAACAATCATTTCGATTTGCGAGGTGCTTCGTTTATTCCCGGATGGATCAGCGACCTTTCTTTACCGGAAAGCATCATCAATTTTGGCAGTTTCAGGCTTCCGCTCCTTGGCTGGAGTGATATTCGGGCCTTGCCCATCATTTATCTGGTAAGTCAGCTTTTGTATGGCAAGTTCACCCAGACCCAGCAAAGCGGTCAAAATGCCAGCCAGATGAAGCTGATGATGTACGGTATGCCTATCATGTTCTTCTTCATCCTGTATGATGTACCGTCGGGCTTGCTGATCTACTGGATTGTCAGCAATGTACTTTCGATTGTTCAGCAGGTTGTCATCAATGACATGCTAAAAAAGCATAAATTGGCAGCGGCTGAGGTTGGAAACAGCAGTTCGGGGAATCCAGCGGCTGGAAACGCTCGATCGGGCAATGGGCAATCCATGAAAAACGCTGGAAAGACAACGGTGCGCAACGGACCGCAGGAAGGTTTCAGCCAGAAAGTGACCAAGTGGCTTGAAGACAAGGCTAAAGAGGCTGGAGCTGATGCCGCCAAGCCGGGTAAACCGGGCGACAAGCCGAAATCAGGCAAAAAGCAGTGAAAAATTCTTTCTAGGAGCTAGAGAAATGATATATGAATTTGAAGGCAAGACTGAACGGGAAGCCATTGAGATGGCTGCCGCGGAGCTTGGCCTGGAAACCGATGAGTTCGATGTTGAAATTGTTGAAAGCCAGGCTGGCGGACTTTTCAAGAAGGGAAAAGTAAAAATCAGGGTTCATGTCAGGGATTCCGCTGGTTCGCCGGGAACCATGGCAGGCGAGTCTGATTCAGCCGCTGATCTCGACAGGGAGGCTGAAAGCGAAGTTCCCGACCAGCCGGAGCGGCGTGAAAAGGCCGCGCCCGACAAGCCGCTTCTGCCGAACGACGAGTTTGAAAGAAAAATGATTGAGTGGACAGCTGAGGTGGTAACCAGAATGGGCTATCCTGCAAAAGTGACCGTGTTGTTCCGGGAAGAAAAAAAGCTCGGTCTCAAGATTGAAACTGAAAACACTGCTATGGTTATTGGCAAAAAGGGCAAGAACATCGATGCGCTTCAGCTGCTCGCGAATGTGTACGCTGGAAATTTGGGCCGTGATGACCTGAAAATCATTCTGGATTCCGAAAACTATCGTGTCAGGCGGGAAGAATCCCTTGTCAGAATTGCCTATGAGTCAGCAGAGCAGGTCAGAAGAACCGGCCGCTCGATTTTACTCGAACCGATGAACCCCTTTGAGCGAAGAATCATCCATACGACGCTTAACGACATTGTCGATATCGAAACCAAAAGCGAAGGCGAGGGGCTTTACAAACAGGTCCGCGTCACGTTCCGGGGCAGAAAATAGCGGTAAAAGTGAAATTCTGTTGATAGAAAAAAAGAAACTTGCAAGGCCGGCTGATTAAAAATCCGCCGGCCTTTTTTTAAATTCGATTAGATAATTAAATATCCATATAAGCCGGTTTATCATTGACAATATAAAGAATTATTTATTCTAACGCTTGACCGTTTTCGAAATATCGGGTTAGTATTCATCAATATCCCACCCATTCATCGTGCTCATTCTGCAGATAATTGTGGAGCACGTACGAAAGCGGTTCATACCTGCAAAGGAGAACTTTTCCGCCATGACAGCAAAGACCTTTAGAGGCGGTGCACATCCGCCCGAGCAAAAAGACCGCTCAAGCGGTCTGGCGGTCGAACGTCTGCGTGATGTAAAACAGGTTGTCATTCCTGTTAACCAGCATTTTGGAGCGCCGCTCCAGCCCCTGGTTAAAGTTGGCGACTATGTAAAGCGCGGACAGAAAATTGCGGATGCGGACGGACGGATGACTGTTCCGGTTCATGCATCCCTGGCCGGCATTGTAAAAAAAATCGAACCAAGGACCCAGTCCAACAATCTGGACGGCCCCTGCATCATCATTGAGGCTAAACAGCCCGAACCTGTTGATGGCGTTGTTGAGAGTACCGATGATTTCATGCCGCCGCTGGATCCTTTTGTTTGCTCCAAGGAAGAAGCGCTGGCGAGAATCCGTGCAGCCGGTATTGTCGGTATGGGCGGCGCGGGTTTCCCGACGCATGTCAAGCTTGCTCCTTCCAAGCCGATCAGCTATGTCATCGCGAACGGTGCTGAGTGCGAACCCTACCTGACTATTGATGAGCGCACCATGATCGAGCGTCCAGAGGATGTGGTTGAAGGTGTCGCGATTACGATGAAAATCGTCAATGCGCCGGAAGGTATCATTGCGGTTGAAGAGAACAAGATGCACGCCATTCCGCTTCTGGAAAAAGCCATCGCTTCCAGCCCGAGAACACGGGCAGGCATGAAAATCAGGGTGCAGCTGCTGAAAACCAAGTATCCGCAGGGCGGCGAAAAAATGCTCATTACGGCCATAACCGGCAAGGAAGTGCCCTCAGGCGGGCTTCCGATGGATGTTGGCTGTGTTGTGCAGAATATCGGAACCCTTTGCGCGATGGTCGAAGCTTTCCGCGACGGCAAGCCGCTGATTGAACGCGGTTTGACTATTACCGGCGGGGCATGCACCAAGCCGGCGAATGTGATTGCGCCGATCGGGACTCCGGTGGCTGATATTATCGCCGCTGGCCTGACGGCTGTCGATGATGAAGCGCTGAGGCGGATCATCTATGGCGGACCCATGATGGGCGTCGCTGTTCCCAACTACGCAATTCCTGTCCAGAAAAACACTTCCGGTGTTCTATTCATGAATGAGGAAGAAGCAGTTCATTACGAGGAAGAAACATGCATTCGGTGCGGGCGCTGTATGCGGGCCTGCCCGATCAGGATTTCGCCTGCGCTTCTGGCCGTATCGGTTGAAACGGGCGATTACAAAGAAGCCGAAAAAATCGGACTTCTGGATTGCATCGAGTGCGGCAGCTGTTCCTTTGTCTGCCCTGCCCACCGCCATCTGGTTCAGAAATTCAGGGTCGGCAAGCAGATTCTGAGAACCATCAAGCAAAAGGAGGCCCAGAATGCCCGCTAAAGGCATGTTGCTTTCATCAAGCCCCCATTCATTTACCCAGATAAGTACGCCGCGCATGATGCTTTCCGTCATCATCGCGCTGATACCTGCCAGCGTGTATGGCGTCTACCTCTATGGGTTCCAGGCGCTCGCGCTGATTCTGGTGACAGTGCTCTCTGCTGTTGCGAGCGAGTACCTGTTCCGCAAACTGATCAAGGCTAAAACAACGATTGGCGATTTTTCCGCAATCGTGACCGGTTTGCTGCTAGCCTTGATCCTGCCGCCCAAGACTCCGCTGTGGATGGGCGCGATGGGTGCTTTTTTCGCGATCGTTGTTGCAAAGGAATTTTTCGGCGGACTTGGAGCAAACCCCTTCAACCCGGCGCTGACAGGGCGAGCTTTTCTCCTCATGAGTTTCCCCGCAGCGATCACAACCTGGACTATGCCGCATGGACTGGCGCTCGCTGACGCGACCAGCACGGCGACGCCGCTGGCTTTGGTGCGGCAGGGAGCCGCGCTGACGGATGTCGCCAAGTACTTTGGCGCTTCCGATGTCGGCAGTCTGTACCGCCAGCTCTTTATGGGCTATCGCTCAGGCTCGCTGGGCGAAAGCTCGATTCTCCTGGTGCTGATCGGCGGACTTTTCCTTCTGGCGCTTGGTGTTATCCAGTGGATCGTTCCTGTTTCTGTCATCGGTTCTGCCTTTCTTTTCTCCTGGCTGCTCGGCATGGACCCGATTTTCAACATTCTGACTGGCGGTGTGGTTTTCGGCGCGTTTTTCATGGCAACTGACTATGCGACACGGCCCCTGACACCGGCGGGCCAGGCGGTTTTCGGCATTGGAATCGGGCTTCTGACCGTTATTATCAGAAAATTCGGCGGATTCCCGGAAGGCGTCACCTACGCAATTCTCATCATGAACCTCGCGACACCATACCTGAACAAGATGCGGGTGAAAAAATACGGTTTTGTGCCGCCCGTCAAACCGGCCAAACCCTCCAAGGAGGCAGTGAAATGAAAGGCATTGCCAAACTAGGTCTTGTTCTGGCTATTTTTGCCGCGGCGGCCTGCGCGAGCCTTGCGGTTGTGTACGCGATAACCAAACCGCAGATTGAGGCGCAGGACCAGATAGCGCTGACTGCCTCACTCAAGGAAATTTTTCCCGAGGCGGTCAATTTTGAAGATGTCACCGACAAGATTGCTTCAAAAGATCCGAACATCAAATTTCTCAATGCGGTGCTGGTAAAGAGTGAAAACGCTCCGATAGGTGTGGCGGTCAAGGCTGCCGGCCCAAGCTATGGAGGGCAGGCTACTCTGCTGGTCGGTATTACCCTGCAGAGAAGTATCGCAGGAGTCCGTGTGCTTGAGCTTAAGGACACACCGGGACTTGGCGCGAACGCCAACAACCCTGGCTATTTTGTCAAGAAAGCCGAGAAGGTCACATTCCCGGGGCAATTTACAGGCAAGTATCTGACAGACGCCTTTGCTGTAAAAGAAGATGTTATCGCCATTACGGCATCGACCATTACATCGAAGTCTCTGACAAAGATTATCAAGACCGCGGGCGATTCCGCCGCCGAATGGCTGGAAACTGTTACAGCCGACACTTCGGCTGAAACAACGGGAGGCAAGTGAGATGAAAAGCCTGTGGAAAACCTTCAAACAGGGTATTATCTACGAAAACCCCCTGTTGATGCTCATGATTGGTCTCTGCTCGGCCCTGGCTGTCACGAGCAGTGTCTCGAACGGTATCGGCATGGGTCTGGCGATGACCTTTGTTCTTCTCTTTTCGGAAATTGTCATTTCATTGTTCAGGAAAGTCATACCGAATTCGGCCCGAATCCCGATATTCATCATTATTATCGCGGCGTTCACCACGATGGTCGACCTGGTCATGAAGGCGTATTTCCCCGAACTTTCCAAAAGCATGGGCGTCTTCATTCCCTTGATAGTCGTCAACTGCATTATCATGGGGCGCGTGGAAGCCTTTGCGTCAAAGCAGAGTTTTCTGCCCGTCGTGTTTGATTCACTGGGAATGGGTTTAGGATACACCTGGGTATTAGTGGCGATCGCGGCATTCCGTGAAATTCTCGGTAATGGCACCTTTGCAGGGATCCAGGTCATGCCGGGCAATTTCCAGCCGATACTGTTTTTCATCCTTCCGCCGGGAGGATTCCTGGTGTTTGGTCTCCTCACTTCATTCAATATCTGGCTTAAAAACCGGATGGCGAAGAGCGAGAAAGCTAAGGAGCGTGCATAATGGATTTGATCAAGATTTTTCTGGTAGCCGTCCTGGTCAATAACGTTGTTCTCATGCGGTTTCTGGCGTTGTGCTCCTATATAGGAATGACAAGCGATGTCGGGCAGTCTGTGGGTATGGGGTTCGCGGTTACCTTTGTAACGGTTCTCGCCACTGCCGCAACCTGGCCGATCTACCATTTCATTCTGGTGCCGCTGGGGCTGACCTTTCTGCAGATTCTTATTTTCATTCTGGTCATTGCGAGCCTTGTTCAGCTGGTTGAGTTCTATCTGAAGAAGAACATCCCGGGACTTTATGCCTCCATGGGTATTTACCTGCCGCTTATCACGACCAACTGCGCCATTCTCGCGGTAACCTTCGAGAATATTTCTTTTAAATATTCCTTTATTGAATCGATTGTTTATGCGGTTGGTGTTTCAATTGGATATCTGCTGGCCATGGTTCTGCTTGCCGGATTGCGTGACAGGATGAAGTCGAGCCCGGTTCCCAAATTCCTGCAGGGTACGCCGATTCTCTTTATCACGACTGCTCTGATCGGTATTGCGTTCATGGGCTTTTCCGGACTTATCAAATAGGGGATAACAATGGTAACGATTGTTTTGATAACGATTGCGTTTTCCGCAATTCTAGCCTTTGTCCTGGGAACAGCGCTCGGTTTTTTCCGCGAAAAGTTCAAGGTTGAGCGTGATCCGAAGATTGATGAAGTCCGCGAAGCCCTTCCTGGCGCCAACTGCGGCGGATGCGGCTTTCCAGGCTGCGATGGGTATGCTGAGGCGGTCGCGACTGGGCGGTCGCCGACAACAAAGTGTACCGCCGGCGGTTCAGCAACGGCGGAAGCTGTGTCCAAAATCATGGGTGTTGACGCTGCCCGCGAGGATGTTGTGTCAGTACTGCTTTGCCAGGGGACAAAGGATGTGGCAGTGTCCAAGGGCGAGTATGTCGGGGTTCAGACCTGCCGGGCGGCGAAGCTTTCCACCGGAAGCGTCAAGGCTTGCTCCTGGGGATGCCAGGGCTTTGGCGACTGCGTCAATGTCTGCAAATTTGACGCGCTTGCGATGGGCGAAGATGGCTTGCCGCATGTGAATTACGACAACTGCACCGGCTGCGGGATGTGCGCTGAGGAATGCCCGCAAAAATTGTTCGTTATGGTGCCGAGAGAGAAAAAGGGCTCCATCGTGCTGTGCTCCAACCGCAATGTAATCAAGGCGAATGTCCTTAAAACCTGCAAGACCGGCTGTATCAAGTGCGAAATCTGCGTAAAGTCCTGCCCCGAAAAGTGCATCACCATGGTGAACGGCATACCGGTGACGGATTACAGCAAGTGCACCTCCTGCGGCGTTTGCGTTCAGAAGTGCCCGACCCATGCCTATAAGCTTCTTGAAGTGGATGTCATGGGAGAAAAGAAAAAGGTGCCGGTTCTGGAAGCCTGAGTAGAAATGAGTGTTTTTCCGGTTCGATCAGTAAAGCGTTCGAACCCGGAAACCTGCTGAAAGCGTAAAACTTGCGTATTGGTCAGCCCTGGAATTCCAGGGCTGATTTTTTTCTGCAAGAAGATGGTTATATCTGAGTTCGAAGCTTGGGCCAAAGCGGGAAGCGGAGCTGGAAAATAAAAGCGGAGACCATCGGATCCCGATGGTGCTGATGAGTCCGGCGGGGATGGTGTAGAGGCGCGGCTCAGCCGCTGAAGGGTTTGGCGCCAGTACAAGATTGGAAACATTCTGTCCGGGCATGAACAGCTCACCGGAATTGAGATCCCAGGTGAATGCGGCGCCGGCGAACAGCGAAAAGCCTGAGGTTTGTCCTATCGTTGCTTCCATGGGGACGCGGAGTATGGCAAGTCGGGAATCATAGCTGGCGCGGACGCGAAAACCGGCAGAAAAATTGATGCCAAGCGGCAGTTCGATGCCGGACCATAGGCCGGCGCCGCGAACTCCTTCAACAAAAGGCTCGGGGAGTGCGTCGAAAACTGCCTCTGCACCCCATTCGATAGCGACTGAAGGAGCGGCGGACGCGGGGATAACGCGGCCAGCGAATAAAAAGCGGGCTGACCAGCGCGGTTCGTTCAGGCTATTGAGGGTAACGCCACGGGAAGAGCCAATGCTGGCGGCATGGATAAAGCGGGATTCGCCGATATAGATGGCAACATGGTCAGGCTTTGCTGAGGTCAGGGCTGCGGCAGGCTCCAGCACAAAAAAGAGCAGGTCTCCGGGTTTGAGCTGGGAGCGGGGTATTTTCAGCGCCCACTGCGCCTGCTGGCTGACCGTTCGGGGGATTCGCGCTGAAGCTGATCCTGCAGCAGAGCCCCCGGCGGTTATGACTCCCGAGTTCAGGGCGCGCGAAAATACCGCGAAAACCAGACCCGAGCAATCCATGCCTTTCGCAGTTTCGCCGCCATAGAGATAGGGAACGCCGATATAGCCATATGCTGCGGCAACCACCATGTCCCGCGCCTTGGAAGCATTTGCGGCAGATAGCGGCGGGAATTCGGAATAACCGAAAAGAAGAGCCGGAAAGAGCGCCAGCAAGACGGCAAGCAGGAGTCTGCGTTTTGCTTCCATATTTTGAATATCGGCCCAATTATTTTTCCTATAAAGAAAAAGAACTGCGAGTTCAGGGGCCGGGGCGGCTTTTCGATGCTTTTTCCGCGCGGCTTGACCATGTAATTCGACATGGATAAAATGGAACAGAAAACCAGTGTGGTGGAAGTTTTCCGGACCGGCTGGTCCCGCCGAGTTTACCGAATTGCGGGCGGGTAAAAAATTCACGCTAAAGAGGACACCATGTCAAACCCTCTTAGACCGTTCACATCAGAATCAGTTTCCGAAGGACATCCCGACAAGATTTGCGACCAGATTTCCGATGCCGTTCTCGATGCATGCCTTGCCAAGGATAAACACAGCCGCGTCGCCTGCGAATGCTTTACGACAACGGGCCTTGTGCTGGTTGGCGGCGAAATTACCACCAGAACGTATGTCGATATTCAGGAAGTAGCCCGATCCGTTGTCAGAGAAATCGGCTACGACAATCCCGATTACGGGCTCGACTGGGAATCCATGGCTGTTTTAAATTCGATTCACAGCCAATCGCCGGATATTGCACAAGGCGTTGACGGGCATGGGCTTAAGGAATTTGAAGGCAGACAGGGCGCGGGCGACCAGGGCATGATGTTCGGCTTTGCCTGTACGGAAACCGAAGAGCTGATGCCGGCGCCCATCATTCTGGCGCATAAAATCCTGCAAAAGGCGTCTCAGGTGCGGAAGAACAAGGAAATTGCCTGGATGCGGCCAGACGGGAAAAGCCAGGTGACCATAGAATACGACGGCCACAAGCCAGTCCGCATCAGCACGGTAGTCCTGTCACAGCAGCATGACGAGCATACGCCGCAGGGCCATGTTCTCGAGTATTCTGAAATCAGGGAAACGCTGATCGAGCAGATTGTTAAGCCTGTGCTTGGCCCGACCGGACTTCTGGATGAGAATACACGCTATTTTATCAATCCGACGGGAAGGTTTGTTATCGGCGGACCGGCTGGCGACACCGGCTTGACCGGCAGAAAGATCATTGTCGACTCCTATGGCGGCATGGGACGGCATGGCGGCGGTGCATTCTCGGGCAAAGATCCCTCCAAAGTTGACCGTTCGGCAGCATACATGGCGCGCTATGTGGCGAAAAATGTGGTTGCAGCGGGGCTTGCTGACCGCTGTGAGCTTGAGCTTGCGTATGCCATCGGCGTTCCCGAGCCGATTTCCGTCCTTGTTGAGACCTTCGGTACGGCAAAAGTGGATGAAACGGCTATCGCCCGCGCCATCACGAAAGTTTTCGACCTGACTCCCCAGGGAATCATCGAAACCCTCCAGCTGAAAAATCCGATTTATCGGGCGACGGCAGCGTATGGGCATTTTGGACGTGACGATTTCAGCTGGGAAAAGACTGACAAGGTTGAGGCTTTGAAAAAGGCCATTCGCTAAGCAAACGCGAAGCTGAAGTAAGGAAAAATTAAGGCTGCCAGGGATAACCTGGCAGCCTTTTTTTATTAAAAAATTACGGATTTGTGTAATTCCGCCGTGCTATTCAGTCATGCCGGTAATGGAAACACCCTGAAGCTTAACCGCTATCGGGCAGAGGGACATGGTGGCAAGTCCGCGCTCGGTACTGCATCGCATGGTGCTGCGAAGCACGGGGACTGCTCCGGAAATGGATCCGCCGGTGACGGGGACTCTTTTGATTCCATCATAATAGTAGGCAAGCCGAATTTCTGCGCCGAAACTGCCGGTCACGGGGTCTAGCCTGAAATCAGAAAACATGACAGGCTCAAGATAGGGCGAAGCATGCATTTCTGAGAGCGGCATGGTGCCTGGTTCGACAGAAAAGAGCGGGAAGGCGCCTTTTCGCGGCACTGAGAGCCAGTCTGCGTGGCGGACTGAGCCAATCAGCGTTTTCAGCACGCCATTTTCAACAACAAGCGTACGCTCAAGCGGGAAGCCGTCCGAGTCAAAAGGCGTTGAAGCAGGAAGTCCCGGCAGGAAGGGCTCTGCCCAGACGGTCAGAGGTTCCAGAACCGAGTCAGTATCCCCGTTTTTCTGAACATTCATGCCGACAGAAAAGGATGAAGCCTTGCTGAAAACCATTTCAGTTCGGGCATTGTGGAAAAACCAGGCAAAAACCTGTTCCGCTTCCTTGCCGCGGAGGATGACAGGGATGTCTTTCAGATTGGGCAGAGGAATCGCGGCGGCGCGATCCCGTACTTCGGCTAGGCGGGCACCAATGGTCTGGGCAAGCCGCTCGCGGTCCGGCTCTGAAAATTCGATATCATCAAAAAGCTCAACCGGGCCGGACTGGCTTGCAGAATCGACAACAAACTCGCTGTAGCCTTTCCATGCTTCAGAACGG
Source organism: Spirochaetia bacterium (assembly GCA_021286925.1). Lineage (GTDB taxonomy): Bacteria > Spirochaetota > Spirochaetia > Treponematales > Rectinemataceae > JAJTBL01. The sequence goes on from JAJTBL010000006.1 coordinate 15,386, forward strand.
TGCGAAAAGCCTTTGGAATTGAGCATGAAATTTTCTTCATGGGTCAGGAAAAGCTCGAGGGAGTTGATGCGGGGGCCGGAAGCTGTAGATTCGGGCACCGCTTGAAACAGTGCTTTTCGAACTTCTTCGAGTTGTTGGCTCTCCGGCAAAGCTTTGAAACCGGAGGCCGGAATGGAAACCTTGGGTTCTGCCGGTCCGGGAAGCTCGAACCACTGATTACGGGACTTGGACGCCGCATATGCTGCTTGGGCAATTTTGGCAGACACTTCTTCTGCTGTCAGCGTCGGCTGGATGCTGACAGTGGCTTCGCCTCGGAATTTTTTATCCCCATCAATTGTATCTACATATACAGTAAGGGAATACTTTGTTTCTTGGACAAGCCGCGCCTGTTCGGCATCCGATCCGACAAAATACTGCTCTTTCCGGGTGCCTTGCTTTCTGACTAAACGCCAGTCTGAAATTGCTATTTTGGAGGCTTTTACGCCTTCCAGTATGGTATCGATCATGTTCATCATCCCAACCTCATTCGTGTTTTGACATAAGGGCCGCCGGAAGATACTTTGACGTATTCTTTTTTGCCCTTTCCGCAGGCGCCGGAACCAGAGAGCGCAAAATCCTTTGACACCATGCTGATAGCCGAAAGGACATCCGGCACATAGCCTGAACAGACAATCGGGCTCGCGACCCTGCCGGTAAAGGCTCCGTTGACAATTTCCCGCCCGACCATGCACAACAGCTGGATACCCCAGTTGCGCGGATCCTCCATGCCGGCGTTCAGCCGGGATAGCTGCCACCCATGCTTGACCGAAGCGATCATCTCTTCCAGGGTTGCGGTTCCGGGTTCAAAATAGGTGTTGGTCATGCGGGCATAGGCTTTATGTGAAAACGCCTCCCGCCGGCCATTTCCGGTCTGCGGAATATGCAGCGCGAGACTGGAGAGCATGTCCGAAATACCGCCGAGCAGAATGCCATGATCGATGATTTTTGTTTTGTGCGCCAGCGTTCCTTCATCATCAAAAAGGAAGGAGCCGGTCTGTTCGGCATCAGCGGCGCCGTCATACATGGTTACAAGTTCAGAACCGACACGCTTTCCGAGGTATTCGGTCGCCTTGGCGCGTTTTTTAAAGAACATGTCGGTCTCCACGCCGTGGCCGAAGGCTTCGTGCGCAAGGGTTCCGGCCATGTCCGGATCGAGAATGACTTCGTATTCACCGGGCTCGATGGGGGTTGCATCCAGAATGTCATGAAGTTCCTGTGTGAGATCCGGCACCGTCGTTTCGAGTTCCTGAAGAAGCTCAAGCCCCTTGCGGCCTGATACGGACCGGTAGGACATTTTGGAAAGCTGATCCCGGCGGGAAATGCCGAAGAGATACGCCTGTGACCAGGGGAATGTCTGAATCAAGTCTCGGCGGGGCGAGAGGAACATTCTGGAGACTCGCATATATTCATAGCGGGATTGCGCCATGACAATGACCTTGCGGTCAGTGAGGGTTTCACGGAGGCTGGTAAGGCGGCTGAGCACCTGCTCGGGTTCCGCCATGAAGGGATCTTCGGCGGCCTGCATCGAAAATTCTCGCGTCAATGCCTGGTCTGGAATGGCTGGATAAGCGATCAGCCCCGGCGAGGCGAGCAACTGGTGAAGCGCCTTTGCGATGTCATCAGCTAATTGCTGGGCACCGAGGGTAACTTCGAGATTCGAAACAGCGTATTCAGCAACCTTCCCCTGCTTCTGCGCCCGGAAAACAAAGCCGCGCTGGACCCACATAGGTTCAGCGGTGCGGGTTTCTCCGGGTGTCGCCGCATAGGAAATACCGTTGTCGTCGGTACAGAGCACGCTGATATAGTCAAACTGGCTGGATAGAATGCCGATAACCTCTTTTAAGAGAGGGCGGGCGGCAAGCAGAAAAGCGCTGTGGTGCGATTCTGGCATTGAAATCTCCTTTTCAATGCCAGTATACATTGATATGTTCGATTCTGGAATCAGATTCTGTTCGCTTTCCTCGCCAGTTTGTTTGCATACATTTTTTCATCCGCCCTTTTCAGCAAAGTCTCGATTGGTTCCGCGGCTGATGGATCGATTGTTTCAATTCCCATGGATACACCAAGCTTGAACTGGTGCTGTTCCTTTTCATTCCATTCTTCGACAAGCTGGTTGAAGCGTTTGATCATCTTGTCAGGCACAAAGAGCTCGTTGATCATGCCCATGATGGCAAACTCATCGCCGCCCATTCTTGCGAGAATGTCAGTCTCCCGGAACGTTTTTTTCATGATGGATGCAACAGTCGAAATAGCGAGGTCCCCCTCAGGATGCCCCAGTGTATCGTTGATGTGCTTCAAGCCATCGAGATCGGCAAAGAGGACAAAAAGCTGCATATTGAAACGTTTGGATTGCCGCACCATTCGTTCTGCCAGAAGATTGAAACCCCGGCGGTTATACAGTCCGGTCAGGTCATCTTCCAGGGACATTTGCTCAAGCTCTTTTCTGAGCCGAGTCGCTTCGGTCACATCTCTGAAAACGGCCAGTGTCATCATTTCGCCGTCCCAATCGGTTGTCATGATTCTGCCGTCGAGGGTGAGAATCTGACCGTCGGGATCGGTGACTTCGATTTCGTGGCTGTCACTGCTGGTATCCAGCTCAAAAGGAACTTTTTTATTCAGCAAGCTATTGTTTTTGCTGACAAAAATAGCGTTGGCCGAGGGGTTGGCATAGCGGACCAGATTTTGATTGTCATAGACGACAATGGCGTCCACATTGGTTTCAAGCAATTGGAGATAGTTTTTCTGCAAGGTGATGATATTGTCCAGCGCTTCTTCCAGCCGCTGATTTGTTGTGTTGAGTTCCTCATTTTTTTGAATGGCGCTTTCATAGGTAGAAAG
>JAJTBL010000276.1 GCA_021286925.1 Spirochaetia bacterium
CTCTCGTTTGGTATCATTGTCTGGCACTACCAGCACTTCGCCTATCACACTGCGAGCCCGGTTAATCTTGTGCGTGACCAGCAGCCCTTCTATTCGCTGTTCTATTTTTTCTACAACTTTGGTGGAGAGTATCGTATTCCTGCGTTCTGGTGTCTGAGCGGATTTCTGTTTTTCTGGAAATACAACGCGAAGATCGCCGATCGCCGGGTTGGCACGAAAGAGTTTTTCATTCTCAGGCTTTCGCGTCTCTATCCGGTTCATATCCTCACGCTGATGATTGTGCTGTTCCTGCAGGTGCTGTACCGTAAAGTCAATGGCGGGTACTTCGTTTTTCAGGACAACGATATCAAGCATTTCTTTCTGCAGTTGTTTTTTGCCAGCAACTGGGGCTTTGAAAACGGTTCGAGTTTCAATGGCCCTATCTGGTCGCTTTCTGTCGAGGTGCTGATCTATTTTGCCTTCTTCTTCATTGCGCGCTATCTCGGCAAGGCGATCTATGTCAACATTCTGGTGCTGGTAGTGCTGGCAGCGATGCGGATAGGACATATTTCCAGCCCGATCATGCACTGTATGGCCTGTTTCTATGCAGGGGGTCTGGCATCGTTCGCTTTTCTCAAGATGCTCGATAGCGATGTGTATCGTAAACGTTTCAATGCGATCGCATTCGCACTGGCCATATTCATTCCGGTTGTTGCTGCGGTCTTCAGGCTGTATGAGCATCGTTTCTTCTCGGCTCTTTTCGTGATGATCTATGCGCCGGTGATCATCTACCTTTCCGTTCAGGATATCACCGTGCCGGCAAGGCTTCAGAAGATTGTCGAAACGTTTGGAAACATGATCTATTCCACGTATCTGGTTCATTTTCCGCTTCAGCTGATCATCGCGCTGTTCTGCACCTACTACAGAATCGCCATTCCGATGTACAGTCCGGTGTTTTTCATTGCCTATAACGTTGCGGTGTTCTCACTTGCGTATCTCCTGTGGTACCACTTTGAACGGCCGGTACAGTCGGCTATAAGACGCTGGTGGAAAGAGGTTGGTTCGGTTCATCTCGGCACACGAGTCGCTCCTGAAAAGGTCGCTGCCTGAGCAAGGTTCTTAATCCGTTATTCCATGAGGTTGTCTCAGTTCTGTAGCTGAGACAGCCTCTTTTTTTTTGCCGGTCACTTCGTGTGGGAGCAGGGAATTATTTTGACACACCTTTCGGTTGATTGTTTCCAAAGAGATTTTCTTCAGCTGAATTGTTCTCAAACCAGGATCTTATGCAAGGTCATATCGTTATCACCGGAGCTACCGGTATCATCGGCAGTGAACTTTCCAGAAGACTGATCAGCACCGGCAGACGTGTGGTCATTTTCGCCAGGTCACCCGAAGCTGCGGCAGCGAAGATTCCGGGGGCAGCAGCATATGTGAAATGGGATGCCGACATGGAGTCCGGCGAGTGGACGCAGTCGCTTGATGGCGCCTATGCGGTCATTCATATGGCAGGTAAGCCGTTGCTCGATTCCCGCTGGACCGAGGAGCACAAGGAGGCCTGCTATAATTCACGAATTCACGGGACCAGGATTCTGGTGAAGGCAATGGCCGAAGTGTCCAAAAAGCCGGAGGTCTTCATCTCATCATCGGCTATCGGGTTCTATGGCGCATTCGAGCACTGCAACGATACTGGTGACCTGATTGAATCGGATGGAGCGGGCGATGATTTTCTTGCAAAGATCTGCCATGACTGGGAGCAGGAAGCGCGGCCTGCTGAGCAGTCCGGGATACGGGTCGTTTTGCTCAGGACAGGTATTGTGCTTTCGACCCGGAGCGGTATGCTGCAGAAGCTCATAACGCCGTTCAGCCTGTTTTTCGGTGGCCCGGTCGGATCGGGCGACCAGTGTATCTCGTGGATTCATATCGATGACGAGATAGCGGTCATTCTGGCGGCGCTTGACAATCCCGAGTACCGGGGTCCTGTCAATGCCGTGGCGCCAAATCCGGTCAGCATGAAAGCGTTTGCATCGGAACTTGGAGCCGTTATGGGGCGGCCGTCACTGCTGCCGGTACCAAAATTCGCGGTTCAGTTGTTGATGGGCGAAGGTGCTGAATATGCGGTCAAAGGGCAGAAGGTGCTTCCCGGTTTTCTGCAGGCACACGGCTTTTCGTTTGCCTGGCCGAAGCTGCATGAGGCACTGGCTGATCTGATCGGAAAGGGGAAATGAAGGAGAAGGGTAAAAAAAACAGGCGACACCATCAGGGTCGCCTATCAGAGAGTTGCATGAGGAGAGTAGCTCTCAGTAACGCTCCCTTCTCATCGGCCTTTCTTCGCGAGGCCTTGCTTCGTTGACCTTTATGGTACGACCCTTGAAATCCTTGTCGTTCATGGATTCAATGGCTTCGCGGGCTTCGCTGTCGTTAGGCATATCGACAAAACCGAAACCTTTGGAGCGACCAGAAAATTTGTCGGTGATGATGTTGGCGCTTTGCACCTGCCCGAACTGACCGAACGCATCGCGCAGATCTTCTTCGGAAACGCTGTACGGCAGATTGCCAATGTAAATATTCATTGTAGGACGGTAGAAACATGTGCCTTGACGCGACCGAATAACCAAAGGCACGAATTACTCGAGAGCGATCAGCCAACCACTGGCTAATTTAACTATCAATTTACCTTATTATATAGCGGTTTTCAAAATGAAAAACATATCTGAAGACGTAGAATTGTCGAAATAGTTCGCTCTTTACCCCCGTTTACCCACCTTTTTTCTGTTTTTCCGCTTCTTTTTTTTATGAAAAATTGCTTGTCGCACAGCTGTCGATGAGTTGTTTCTCTGTCTGTGGTCATTACCATGATTT
>JAJTBL010000277.1 GCA_021286925.1 Spirochaetia bacterium
TGCATCCGGACTTGATGCGCAGCGCTTTTGCTTTCTGGGCTATCTTCCGCAGGATTCGGCTCAGCGTAAAAGTGTCATTCGCCGTATCGGCCATGATGCTTTAAAAGATCGCATTACCCGTCTTTTTATAGAAACGCCTTATCGAAACCGGGCATTGCTGCAAGACCTTGCACAATTCCTCCCCGGAGAAATGCACCTCTGCGCCGCCGTAAACCTCGATACCGCTGAACAACTGATAATCAGCAAAAGCGTGGGTCACTGGAAGAACGTGCCTGATATTTTTACCGCTAAAGTGCCAGCCGTCTTTGCCATCGGCTTTCCCGCCGGCATCAAGCCAGCCAACACCATGTAATTACTACAGCAGTGATGCGAGCCGCTCCCGGATAAATTCGCTTTTTTCCCGCAATCCGATTGCCTTGGTCAGCAGAATAATGGCATTGGGCTTTTCTGGATCGAGGCGAATCCGTCCATTGGATTCTTTGATGAGGCGGACCAGCCGTTCGACTGAAATTTTGGACACTTTGGAAAATTCGACATGTACCATACCTTTTTTTTCCCGAAGCGAAGCGACCGAGAGCTTTCTGCACAAAACCCTGATTTCTGCAAGGGACAACAGCGACTGGACTTCATCAGGCATGGGGCCGAAACGATTTTCCATTTCTTCCTGCAAGGCATCTAGTTCCTGCTGACGGCTTACTGAAGCGATTTTCTTGTAGATTTCCATCTTCAGCATTGGCTGGTTGATATAATCATCGGGAATAAAGCCCGAATATTCCAGCTCCAAATACGGCTCTTCCTCCGGTTCGAAGCCTGAAAGCGCATTAACTGCATCATCAAGCAGCTTCAAGTACATGTCAAAACCAACGGAATAAATGTCGCCGGATTGCTCCCGGCCGAGCAGGTTGCCGGCGCCGCGGACTTCGAGATCTTTCATGGCTATCTTGAAGCCTGAGCCCAGCTCTGTAAAATCTGATATTATCTGGAGCCGTTTCATGGCTATTTCTGTCAGGGCTCGCTTATCCGGATAGAGAAGATAGGCATAAGCCTGCCGGTCAGAGCGCCCCACCCTTCCCCTCAGCTGGTACAGCTGGGAAACTCCGTACATGTCCGCCCTGTCGATGATAATAGTGTTGACATTGGGGATATCGATACCATTTTCAATAATTGTTGTCGATACAAGCACATGGAACGCACCATGGATAAAGCGGTGCATAATGTCTTCAAGCTCGCGCGGTTCCATCTGGCCATGCGCCGATTCTGTCAGCACCTCAGGTACAATGGATCGAATAAAAGCCTCAACCTCCTGCAAGCTTTCAATTCGATTGTGGAGATAAAACACCTGACCGCCGCGCTCAATTTCATTTCTGATCGCACGGGCGACAACCTCGGGCTTGTATTCTTCAACATAGGTTTCTATAGGCTGGCGTTCAGCGGGAGGTGTCTGCAAAATGGACATATCCCGAATTTTCAGCAAAGACATGTGCAGGGTGCGCGGAATCGGCGTCGCGGTCAAGGTTAGGCAGTCTATCCCGGCCTTCAGTTCCTTGAGCCGCTCCTTATCTTTGACACCAAAGCGCTGTTCCTCATCGATGACCAGCAAGCCAAGATCCTTGAACACCACATCTTTCTGCAAAATCCGGTGCGTTCCGACGACCATATCGATACTGCCGTCAGCCAAGCCTTTCAGCACCTTTTTCTGGACTTTCGGCGCAACGAGCCGGGACAGCATAGCCGTCGTTACTGGAAATTGCTCGATACGTTCCTTAAAATTCTCATAATGCTGTTCGGCCAGAATCGTAGTAGGCGCTAAAAACGCCACCTGCTTGCCCGCGGCAATCGCCTTGAAGCAGGCACGCAGGGCGATTTCCGTTTTTCCGTATCCGACATCGCCGCACACGAGCCTGTCCATGGGGCGCGGCGACTCCATATCCTTTTTGATTTCATCAATGCAGCGAAGCTGATCAATGGTTTCGTCATAGGGAAATGAAGCTTCGAAAGCGGTCTGCCATTCGTTATCCCGCGGAAAGGCATAGCCTTTTGCCGCTTTTCGCCGGGCATAAATCCGGATAAGGCGTTCGGCCAGCTCTTCGACGCTTTTTCGTACTTTTTTCTTTCGGTTTTCCCAGGACTTGGATCCCAGGGTATCAAGCCGCGGCGCTTCACCTTCATTACCGATATATCTCTGTACAAGATTTGCTTGTTCGATCGGCACAAATACAGTTTCAGCGTCCGCATAGGCGATTTTTATATAATCCCGCTCATTGCCGAGCACTTTCATTCGCTCGATGCTCAAAAACTTGCCGATTCCGTAGTTGACATGGACAACAAAATCGCCCGGAGAGAGTTCGACAAAATTTTCTATAGCACTGCTCTGGGCGGCGGCCAAGCTTTTAGGTGTCCGTTTTTTTCGTCCAAAGATCTCCTGTTCCTGGATAACCCGCAGCTTCAAGCCAGGGACGGTGAACCCGGCGCTCAGCTCGCCTGTCAAAAAAGCACAGTTGTCATTATTGATAAGACTTGCCAAGCGCTGAGCTTGGATATCAGTCCCTGCCGCGATAAACTGGCGATACCCCGACTTTTCGAAATTCGAAATATCTTCTTTTAAATAGGCAATATTGCCAAAATAGGAATGCCCTGGCTCCGAGCCGAGTGAAAGCCTTTCTTTCTGCGTTTCATCCTTAAGAGCATAGCTTTGTATCACGGTATGACGGTCACTGGAATCTTTTTCAAATTCAACCAGGCAGCGCTCGGGCGGCGGAACCGCGCCGTATCGCAGAGCCTGGCGGTACATGCCGGCATATTCTTTCCGCGCGGCTTCCT
>JAJTBL010000278.1 GCA_021286925.1 Spirochaetia bacterium
CTCCCTTACCACTTGGGTACGGCGCCGATGCGGGGGCAAATATACCGTATTTGCCCCAACCATGTAAAGTACTTTTAGGTCCTCTTGAGGACCTTTCCCGCGTCACCTGACGCTCGGGGAAGAATGCTTATTTGGCAGTTTCCACCTTACCGGCCGCCGAAGCAGCGGGAGTTTTGGCGTGTTCTTTCTTCGATTTGCGCTGGTTCCAGAAGAGGACAAAGGCGCTGGCGATAAAAATGGTTGAATATGCACCGGAAGTCATGCCGACAAGCAAGGCGAGCGCAAAATCTTTCATGCTCCCAGTCGTGAAGAAAAAGAGCGCGAGAACCGCAAGCATGGTCGTGACCGTGGTGATGATAGTTCGCCCCAGCGTATGGGTCAGGGCTGAGTTGATGATATCAGCCAATTTATCGTTCGGCCTCAGCTTTTGCTCTTCACGCACCCGGTCAAACTGAACAATCGTGTCGTTGATCGAATAACCAAGAATCGTCAGGATGGCAGCGATGGTTGTGGTATTGAATTCCATTCTGGTCCAGACAACAAAGGCAATCATGATCAAAGCGTCATGGAAGATTGCTAAAACCGCGCCGAGAGCATATTCGATCTTAAATCGGATCGTTGAATAGAGAAGAATGAGCACCAGAGTCGCGAGTACCAAGAAAAACGACTGCTGAGTCAGCCCCTGGGAAAATCGGGCGCCGACAAAATCGGTTTTAACTTCGACAACTCGATTTGCGCCAAAAGCCTTTTCAAGCCCTGCTATGATGCCTGCCCGGGCAGTTTCAGTAAAGCGGGGATCCTTGCCTTCATCCTGAACACGGATCATGAAACGCTGTTGAGAAGCGGGGGTGATGGTCTGGACTGAAACCCTTCCCATATCCTTAACCGCTTCGCGCACCTTGTCGATGCTGGCAAAGCGTTCAGCTTCAGAAGCTGGAAGCCGGTGCAGCAGTGCTGGCTTGAGATTGATCAGCGTATTGCCCTGATAGGTAGGAACGAGCAGAGTGCTTGCCGAGTTTTCCTGTCCGGGCTCGAGTTGAACCTTGACAGAGGGAAGCGCTTCCAGGGCTTTAGCGAGATCAGCAACGGTCGGGTTGTCCTTATAATTCAAGACCACGGTTTTAGAATCGGTTTCGGCGCCTGAAAAAACGAGGGTAACCGCGGTATCCGAAACCGTCATCTCTGCGTTACCCTTGCCTTCATAGCTGATGCTCGCGACAGGATAGGCCAGCTGAACGGTCTGATTGACACCGGCCTGGAAGTCGACACCAAGATTGAATCCCTTGGTGAAAAATCCAAACAGCCCGAGAAGAATAAGAGCCGAAGATACAAGGACGGCTGGCAGGAAATATCGGGTAAAGGGAATGATTCGCTTCATTTATTCAGCCCTCCAGGAGATGGAAACGTTCTGCTTTTTAAGAACGTCCGTTTCGAAATCGAATATGAGCTTGGAAAGGAACAGGGAGGTGAAAAGGCTCGTCATGTTGCCGATAGCGAGCGAGATGGCAAATCCCTGGATAGGGCCTGAGCCAAGCTGTGCCAGGAACAAGGCGGCAATGATCGTTGTAATGTTGGAGTCCATGACTGCCCAGAAAGCCTTATCGAAGCCGGCGTCAATAGCAGCTTTGCGAGTTTTGCCCGATCGAAGCTCTTCCTTGATTCTTTCAAAGATAATGACGTTCGCGTCAACCGCCATACCGACGGTTAGAACAAAGCCGGCGATGGACGGCAGGGTCAAGGTCAGCTTGAAGGCTGTCAAAACCGAAATCATGATATAGAGGTTGACCGCCTGCGCAACAGTCGCGTTGACTCCTGCGCCCTTGTAGTAAGCAAACATGAAAATGAATACCGCCAACAGACCAATGATAATTGCGGTCTTGCCCTGGGCGATCGCGTCTTCGCCGAGTGAAGCGCCGATTGCCTGCTGTGTGACCACAGACAGGGAGATTGGAAGAGCGGCCGTTCTGAGCAGGAGTGCCAAAGCCTGGGCTTCATCGGCGCTGAATCCCGTGATACGGACTGATTCGCGGATCGGCTCCTGAATTCTGGCATAATTCTTCACCCTGTCATCCAGGACCACCGCCATAGTTTTGCCGACATTTTTACTGGTCAGGTCATAGAAAAGATCCCCGCCTTCCTTGTCCAGCACAAAATTGGTTTCAGGCTTGCCGGTAATCTGGTCGCTCGACACTGTCGCGCTCTGGATGTGACTTCCATCCAGGCCCGGCTTGCCCTCCAGCACCAGATATTCGCCGGTAAATTCATCCAGACCATAGCTGTCTTTCTTATATACCTTGCGGATAATCTTGCCCTCAGGAATCAGCCCAGCCTGCGCAACCGTCATGGTTCTCTCATCAACACCGAGCGGATTGGTCGCCAGGTAGGAAGAGAGCGCCGCGGTCGCTTCGGAATCTACAATGTAGAACGCGAGATTACCCTTGCCCATGATAATCGAATTGATCCTTTCAGGATCGGGGGTGCCGGGAATTTCGACATAAATCTGGTCCTCACCCTGCCGCCTGATAACCGGCTCGGTCAGACCGAATTTATCGATGCGGCTGTTCAGAACTTCAACACCACGCTTCATCGCGTCTTCCCGTTCAGCGGGTGAAAGATCGTGACCCAGCTTTTCGGCAAGGGCTTTCATGTCTGCCTGAATAACCACCGACATGCCGCCTGCGAGGTCAAGACCAAGCTGAAGCGCTTTGCCATGCAGGTTCTTCAGCGCTAAAGTTCGTTCTCTGAAACGGGCTTCGACCGCGTCAAACATCGCACGTTCGCTGGAAAATGCCGCAAGGATGCTGGCGGCATCATATT
>JAJTBL010000007.1 GCA_021286925.1 Spirochaetia bacterium
GCGAGCGGGCGTTTTCTGGCGGAGCCGTTTTTGTGCCCCATTCCGCCGGTCAATTTTTCAAAAAGGGGTTCGAGAAAAGCATAGAGCAGACCAGACCATATGATGACCGTTAGAAATGGGTAGAAAAGCCGTGCTACCAGCAGAAAGAGCGCCAGAAAGAAAATGAGGAACACGTGTTTTTTAGTGTCGGTTATATTCATGGTGACAGGATAGCTTGAGAACTTGCATTTGTCGAGAAGCCGTCACGGACTTATCGAGCCCGGCGTTTTCCGATAAAATGACAAAAAAGGAGCGTTCCTGATGGGCGAACTGTACATTGTCGGAACACCGATCGGCAATCTCGAGGATATCACACTGAGAGCCTTGGAGACGCTGAAAAAGGTTGATTACATAGCCTGCGAAGACACCCGCCAGACTTTGAAACTGCTGTCGCGTTACGATATCCATAAACCCCTTGTCTCCTGCCATGCCAACGATGAGCTCAAGGCAAGCAGGAAAATCGTTTCGCTGCTGGCGGGCGGCGCCTCGGTTGCCTACTGCTCCGATGCCGGCACCCCGGGGCTTTCCGATCCCGGCGCCGTCCTTGCGCGCGAAGCACGGCGGGAAGGATACCGCGTTGTCCCCATCCCGGGGCCCTCTGCCTTCGCGGCGCTTATCAGCGTTGCCGGTTTTGGCGGCCGTTCCGTGCTCTTTGACGGCTTTCCGAGTCCCAAGGCATCCCGGCGGAAAACCCGGCTTGCCGAACTGCTTGCCCGGGAAGAAGCTTTTGTCCTGTATGAGTCGCCTTTCAGAATTGCCAAATTGATGCGCGAACTGGCAAATCTGGCGCCTGAGCGCGAAGTTTGCATCGGCCGGGAAATGACCAAACTGCATGAAGATATCCGTACCGGAAAAGCCAGTGAACTGGCTGTGCTGTTTGAGGCTGAATCAGGCACTTCTTTACAGGAAAGTCCGATACCCGCGCGCGGCGAGTTTGCCATTCTTGTTTCGGGTCGCGAAACCAGTGCCGATCTTCCCGAGGATGAATGCAGCCAGGACCGGGGCTGAGAGGACACATCTCGATGATGAATATAGCCCGCCTGAAAAACCTGCACGGCATCGCGCGGCTCAGAAAAATCGCCCTGATGCTCAACCAAATCGAACATGAGCTTGTCTCCAGCGCGGCGCAGCCTGCGGTTTCGAATCTGCTGCATCAAGCCAGCCTGATCGCGGATTTTCTTGAAGCAAGCGGAGAGAGCTCGCCCGAAATCCTGCTGGCAGCCAGACAATTCAAGGCTTCTGCGGAAAACCTGCAAACCCCGGACTTTGCTCTTTGCTTCAGAGCGCTCAACAATTTTCGCCACACGGTGATGCGCGGTGCTGGCCAAGCGCCGGCGGACTGGGATTTTCGGGATTATCGGGGAACCAGCGATGAGCAGGTCAGAGATGAACGCTTTTTCTATCCAGGCCTGAAGGTTTATCTCGAGGATATCCGCTCGCCCTTCAATGTCGGCACCATCTTCCGCACCGCGGAAGCCTTTGGTTTTGAGGAAGTGATTCTTTCGCCTGACTGCGCGGATCCCCGGCATCCCCGGGCGCTCCGGTCATCGATGGGCACCGTGGATATGATTCCCTGGAGAAGGGCGAGCCTCGGTGAAGCTTCTCCGGGCTCATCAGGGATTTTCGCCCTGGAACTCGGCGGAACCCCGCTTGAGTCGTTTGCGTTCCCCAGATCTGGCCTCCTCATTCTTGGTTCGGAAGAGCTGGGGGTTTCTCAACCCGCGCTTGCCTATGCCCGCGCACAGGCCGGAATTCTCTCGATTCCCATGAAGGGAATCAAGGCTTCCATCAATGTGGCGGTTGCCTTCGGCATAGCGGCCTCAGCCTGGGCTTCATCCCGAATGGCAGACTGATCCAGCCGCACTTTCCGCCTCCCGCTTACCGCCTCCGCGAACTTCCGCATTGAAAAAAAGTTCATTGACCGAAGCTGAAAACCAGAGTAAAATGTTTTTAATAACATAACCCAACCAGGGAGGCATTATGGCCAAGGTAGAACTCAAGAAAATCGGAAAGGTCTATGACGGCAATGTCCGCGCTGTCGACAACGCAAACATTACCATCAATGACAAGGAATTTGTCGTATTTGTCGGTCCTTCGGGATGCGGCAAAACCACGACACTGCGAATGGTTGCCGGACTCGAAGACATCACCGAGGGCGAACTCTATATCGATGACAAGCTCGTCAACGATGTCCCGCCCAAAGACCGCGACATTGCCATGGTTTTCCAGAACTATGCGCTGTATCCGCACATGACCGTCTACGACAACATGGCATTCGGTCTCAAAATCCGCAAACTGCCCAAGGAAGAGATCGATCAGCGCGTCAAGGAAGCCGCCCGCATCCTCGATATTGAAAAACTGCTTGATCGCAAGCCTAAACAGCTTTCAGGCGGTCAGCGCCAGCGTGTCGCGGTAGGAAGAGCCATCGTCCGCAAACCCAAGGTCTTCCTTTTTGACGAACCTCTTTCCAACCTGGACGCCAAGCTCCGTGTTCAGATGCGCGCCGAGCTTATCGAGCTTCATGACCGCCTCCAGGCAACCATGATCTACGTTACTCACGACCAGGTCGAAGCCATGACGATGGGCGACAAGATAGTCGTCATGAAGGACGGAAAGGTCCAGCAGATCGGTTCACCGCTGTATCTGTACAACAACCCGATCAACAAATTCGTCGCCGGCTTCATCGGTTCACCTCCCATGAACTTCCTCAACGTCAAGGTCACCGAGGAAAATGGTGCTATCTGGATTAATGAAGGCTCTTTCAAGATCAAACCTGCCGAAGCGCATGTCCCTCTGCTCAAAGCCTATGTCGGCAAGGAAGTCTTCTTCGGAATCCGGCCTGAAGATCTGCCGATTCCCGAAGAGCACCATGACAACACCTTCAAAGCCAAGGTTACCCTTGTTGAGCCGCTGGGCGCGGAAATCCATCTCCAAGCCGCCACGGCAACGCAGAGCATGACTGCCAGAATTCCGCCGCACCACCTCTTCAAGCACGGTGATGACATCGAATTCGCGCCGGTCATGACTAAAGCTATCTACTTCGACAAGGAGACCGAAAAGAGCATTCTTCCGGTCAAGTGGAACGAGCAGGAGTAAATCGAACCAAGCTGGCTGAGAGCCAGTGTTAGATGAGCATCAAAGGCGGCTATCCTGCAAATCAGGATAGCCGTTTTTTTATTTATTCAGACCATACTGCAAGGAGGCGCTGTCTGAAAGAACATGTTGACCTGCTGCTGGCTGCTCGAAAGGTGTATCGATGCGACCCTGCTTTTCGGACTGCCCAGGCTGTCGCTGTCAAGGACGGCCGGATCGTCGGCGTTGGGAGCAGGGCTGAGCTCGAAATTCGCTATTCGGCACAGCGGTTCCTGGATCTCTCCAGCCAGTATGTCTATCCGGGCTTTATCGATCCGCATTGCCATTTCCTGAGCTATGGCTATGTGCTCCAGCGGGCGGATCTTTTCAATACGTCTTCCTGGGATGAGGTTCTGGAACGGCTGGCAGCTTATAAGGCAAAAAGCCCTGCTTTCTGGATTCTGGGGCGAGGCTGGAACCAGAATGATTGGGCGGCTCAAGAATTTCCCGATCGAACCCGCTTGGATGAACTTTTCCCCGGCAATCCGGTGCTTTTGACCAGAATCGATGGTCACGCGGCGATCGCGAACGCCCAGGCTCTGCGTCTTGCGGGAATTACGGCGGATACAAAGGTTGAAGGCGGGGCTGTTGCCGTGGACCAGGGCAGTCCGACCGGGCTTCTTTTGGATAACGCGATTGATCTGGTCAGGGCAGTTATCCCTGCGCCGAGCCGCGAGGAAATGACCGATGCCCTGCTCCGCGCGCAGCAAAACTGCTTTGCGGCGGGGCTGACCTCGGTTTCCAACGCAGGCACCGAACTCGATGAAGCTATCCTCATGCATCGCCTTCAGGCTGAAGGCCGAATGAAAATGCGCATCTACGTGATGCTGGCAACAGGAGCGCGAGAGACTGCTTTCGCCCTCGGCAAGCCTCCGGACAGCTGTCCCCTGCCGGGCGGCATTTTCCAGAACGAAAGCCTCTCCATCCGGTCCTTCAAGATGTTCGCGGACGGTGCGCTGGGCTCCCGCGGGGCCTTTCTCCTTGAGCCCTATGCCGATGACCCGGACAATCGGGGGCTTTTAACCTGTCCGGAAAAAGATTTGGAACGTCAATGCAGTATCGCTACTGAATGCGGTTATCAGATGAACGTTCACGCAATCGGGGACGCCGCCGCCAGAATGGTGCTGGACAGCTATGCACGGTTTTTAAAGCCCGGCAATGACCTTCGCTGGCGGGTCGAGCATGCCCAGCTTATCCACCCCGATGATCTGCCCAAATTCGGGCGCTATGGAATAATCCCTTCTATTCAGACAACACATGCAACCTCAGACATGAAGTGGGCGCCGGCGAGGCTTGGCAAGCAACGGATGCGGTACGCGCACATCTATCGGGAACTGCTGGCTCAAAATGGCTGGCTTGCGAATGGCAGTGATTTCCCGATTGAAAAAATCGAACCGCTTCGCGGCTTCCGTTCGGCAGTTTTCAGAACAAATGACGAAGGCGAACCAAAAGGAGGCTTTCAGCCCGAAAACGCCCTGACCCCTGAAGAAGCGCTGAAAGCCATGACCATTTGGGCGGCGAAAGCCAATTTTGAAGACCACCTGAAAGGCAGTATTGAAGTGGGGAAACTGGCTGATTTTACCGTCCTGCCAGCGGACCTCATGGAGGTATCAGAAGAACGGCTGAGAGCCATCAAGCCTTCGATGACCATCGTCGGCGGGGAAATTGTGTTTTAATGTGACGCGAATTTTTTAAAAAAGCTGCCGGAGCCAGGCCCCGGCAGCTTTCATCTGCTATTCTTCGGTTTTTGTTTCCTTTTTAGCTTTCTTTTCAGCACGCTTTTCTTTCAGAGACTTCTGGGGTTTCTTTTTTTCAGCCGATTTCGGTTTATCCTGTGATTTCATAGGTACCTCCACAATCTTCTTTCTATTATCGGCAGATACACCCGGGCAATCAATCACTTGTGTCACGAAGATTGTATATTTCTCCGGCCTTGGCTTACCTCGTCTTTGAGTCCGGTTCTCCCGAAGTCACGAGGCCCATGACCAGGAAGGCCGCGATCATGCACACGGAACAGAAGAGGAAGATGCCGCGGTATCCCGCCATGTCGATGATAGCGCCGGTCAAGACAGGGGCGAGAATGGCTGCGGCCTGGCTGGCCGTATAATAGAGCCCTGTGTAGACGCCCATGGTTCCCCAGCTCGCCATCTGCCACAGCATGGGAAACGAATTGGTAACAACGGAAACCCAGAACATACCGAACACGAACATGATGAGCCAGAAACTGAAAAGCCGAATAGATGGGGACAGCCCCGAGGTCAGCGGGTCATGGAGGAACAGCACTCCAGTTATGATGGCAATCACAATAAGACTGGTTCTGATAGTCTTTTTCCGTCCGACCCGATGGGCGACATATCCTGATGGAATCGCGAAAATAGCATAGGCGATACCGACCATTCCGGCCGCAAGCGCGGCACTGCCCGAAGAAGTTTTCAGCACGTCAACCGAATACTTTCCGATAAAGGGCAAGACGCCCTGGTATCCCAGGAACCACAAGAAAAGCGAGATGAGAATATACAGCGCGCTTTTGTCTTGCTGGGAAGCCACGGACTTAAAACTCTGCAGTATCGGGACTCGCTCCTCATTTTCGGTTTTTTCAGGCTGTTTTTTTTCTTTGATGAAAAAGAAAAGAAACAGCACCGCGATGATGACAAAGAGTCCTGCAAGCGGGAAGGGGAGTCTGTCCTTAGTGCGGCCCAGAATCGGCAGAACCAGGTCGATATCCATAAGCCGGGCGAGTCCGATGGTGCCGACGATGCTGGCGATGCCGCCCATGGTGTTGATGACGCCGTTGGCTTCAGAGCGGTATTCAGCCGGGATAATGTCTGGCATGAGAGCGACAACCGGACCTCTGGCTGATTGTTTGACCAGGTTGAGGCAGAAAATCAGGGCGATGAGTGCTCCCAGCGAAATCCCCGCGGCATAGGGAAGAATGCCGAAAAAGAGGGCTGTCAGCGGAAGCAGGGTGATAATATATGGCATCCTGCGCCCAATGCTGGTGTTTGTTCGATCCGACACAACACTGGCCAGCGGAATAAGGAAAAGGGCGAAAATGTTATCCAGCGTCATGATAAAGCCTACGAGCGTCATGGACGAAACATATTTCCCCAGGAAAATCGGCACATAGGTATCATAGAGCGGATCCATCAGCCCCATGGTGAAAAAGCCGAATCCGATGAGAAATGTCAGTTTCAGATAGGGCTTGAATCCCGCCTTTTTCTCATTCATGGCCAGGCTCCTTATTGAATAGCGTTAAATCCTATCCAGACATACTACACCATGAGAGCGAATCTGCAAGGGGAAAACCTGCGCCTCTCCGAAAACTTTTTTCATATAATCGATATATTCGGCTATCCGTCTCGAAGGCAGATAAACCTGTATTGTTCCGGCAAACCCCCCGCCATGGACACGGCAGGCTCCCTCTCTGCCGAGGAATTTTTCGGTCAGCGCGAGGGCAACGGCGATATTCTGATCCCGCACCGCTCCCGCCGGTACAATGTTCTGCAAAAGCCGCCATGACGAAAGGCCTGATTCTCTGACCATCTCGAAATATGCAGAAAGATCGCCGCGCTCCAGCGCCTCTTTCATGCCTGCCGCTCTCTGTGTCTCGGCCGCAAAGTGCAAAGCCCGCAAAAATGCCCGGTCTCCCATTTTCTTTCGAATTTCGGGCGCCTGTGCAAGAATATCCTGTTCCAGCACTTCGTTCAGCGTCTGCTTTCCAAAAAAGTTTGCGACGCCTTTCATCTCGGCGGGAATGCCGGCGTATTCATCGGTCAGATCCGCATGGCTGCTTCCTGAGTTTACGACAACCAGCTCATACCCATGCGCTGAAAAATCGAAGGCAAGCTGTTCTATGCTCGGTGCGGCTGGCTGGGCAAAATCGATGGCGCAGATATTCCCAAGGGCGCAGGCAATCTGGTCCATCAAGCCGCAAGGCTTGCCGAAATATTCGTTTTCAGCAAACTGTCCCCCGATGGCCAGCTCGGTCGGACTTGCTGCAAGACCATTGACCGCCGCGATTATGCTGCCGATGAGCACTTCGAAAGCGGCTGAGCTGGAGAGCCCGGATCCGGGCAGAACCGTCGAGTCCAGGCAGGCACTGAAGCCTCTGAGCTTGGCTCCGCCAGCTTTTTTCGAGAGAAAGGCCGCCAATCCGCGGGTGAGTGCGGCAGAGCTTCCTTTTTCATTCTCGTGCATGGAAATATCGGCAAGATCGACAGAAAAGGCTTTATATCCTTCGGACCAGATGTTCACCAGCGAATCCTGCCGGGGAAGCACTGCGGCGATCGTGTCGAGGTTGATCGAACCAGCCAGGACTCTGCCGTGGTTATGGTCGGTGTGGTTTCCCCCCAGTTCGGTCCGTCCCGGGCAGGAGAACCAGATGACAGCATCATGCTGCGGACCATTCGAATATGAATCGTGGTGAGTCCATGTTCTTAGCCTGTCCGCGAGCTTGCGGTATCGCAGTGATTCGGCGGGGTATTCCGCTTCGGAATACAGATCCTTGAGCGAGTGCAGAATCGGCACTGCCGAAGGTATCATTGACCGATCCATGTTGGGTGTTGAATTTGTCTTCATGATGGCAGACAGTATGCCGTTCAACTGGCTTTTTGTATAGGATGCGAGTATATTTTGAAGCATGAAAGAGCAAAGTGCCAAAAAAAAGAAATTTCGCCCAGGGCGGCGTCCGGGACGGATCGCTGCCGTCGCCGCAGTTCTTGTTTTGCTGTTTGTTGTTGGATCAGGCTTTCTAGCCGGGCTTCCGGATTTATCAGATCCCCAGCTCAGGGTCTCTGCAGACAGTGTTTCAGTCGAAAAAATCGGCAATGACCTGTATTTTCTTCCAAAAGCTGACAAAAAGCCGCTCGGATTCATTTTTTATCCCGGTGCCAAGGTCCCTGAAGGCGCTTATTCATATCTTGCCCGGGCGCTTGCCGAAAAAGGTTATCCCGCGGTGCTTCTCAAAATGCCTCTGGGCTTTGCGATATTCGACACGAAAGCAGCTGCGCGCGCCCTGCGGCAGCTGCCGGAAACAAAAGCATGGGTTGTATCGGGTCATTCGCTTGGCGGAGTCGCCGCGGCCATGTTTGCCCGCGACAATCCCGGAATCGTCAAGGGTATTGTGTTCCTCGCCTCATATCCTGCAGGCGGAAGCTCGCTGGCACAGATGGATTTGCGGGCTCTCAGCATTTCTGCAAGCAACGATATGCTTGCGACAGCCGAAAAAATCGAGAAGGCCAAACCGCTCATGCCGCCGCAGACCGAGTATCAGGTTATTCAGGGCGGCAATCATGCCCAGTTCGGTACCTACGGTGTCCAGAAAGGCGACGGGGTTGCCGAAATTCCCGCAAGCCTTCAGCTTTCGGCTGTCATAGAGTCAGTCCTCGCTTTTCTCGCCAAGGTAATGTAATGCTCGGCTGACTCCCGTATTTTTCTCGCTTCCTCATCGGTAACTTGTCTGACAATTTTTGCCGGATTGCCGAGAATCATACTGCGGGGCGGGAAGTGTTTGTTCCCTGTCACCAGCGCTCCTGCACCAACGATGCTTTCCGTGCCAATTTCAGCGCCGTCGAGGATGATGGCACCCATGCCGATGAGACAGCAGTCATGCACGGTGCACGCATGGACAATAGCGCCATGTCCGACCGTTACGTCGTCGCCGATGATGCATGGGTGATTGTGAGCAACGTGGAGGACGGCTCCATCCTGGATGTTGGACCGTTTCCCAATCTCGATCGGCGCAATATCGCCCCGGGCTGTGGCGTTGTGCCAGATTGATGCGTCCTCTTTCAAAAGCACATCACCGGTTACCGATGCCGAAGGCGCAATGAAGGCAGGGTTCTGAAAGCGGGGATTTGAAGTGTTTTCCTGCATGCCAGTCACTCCTTGTGTTTTCAAAATCATGACACAATCGAGTCAAATACAAAAGCCTCAGCAATAAAAAAAGGCGGCACAAAGGCCGCCTTGCAATCTGCTCGGTAAGGAAAAAGTCTTATTTTGCAGCCTTCAGAGCTTCAATAGTAAGGGCAACCGCGTTGGCGGTGATGCTGACGCCGGAAACAGCGTCGGTTTTTCCATCAGCTTTCAGGACAATCTTTGCAGGGTCGCCAGCTTTGACAATAGCCTGGCAGAGGCGCTCGGACTGGACATACCATTCACCTTGTTTGGCGTTCATTTTATAGGTGCCCAGCTGAGATTCAACCAGCTTCGACTTTTTGGCGGGGTCCTTGGGGATGCCGCTCCAGACCACATCGACGATGCTTCCATTCACGACCGTTACGACGACATAATCCTTCCAGCCGGACTTGTCGAAATTAGGCTGCTCAGCGTAGTACCAGCCGTCCTTGTAAGCGCCCTTTGCCACTGGTGCCCCTGCGAGCGCTTTCTTGGCAAGGGTGAAGAATTCAGAAACGGTGAAAGTAGCGCCGGTGATGGCATCGGTCTTTCCGTCAGCCTTGATCTTGGAAAAATTGATATCCTGTGTCTTCACCAGGTACTCTTCAACGGCCTTAGCCTGAGCATCCCACTCAGCCTTGATTGAAGAGGCTTTGACCATTCCATACTTGCCTGCTGCGGCATAGGATTTCTTGTCGACTGCGCCGGCAATGTTGGATACGCCGTTCCAGACAGCCCTGACGATCTTGCCGTTGTTGACTTCGATAATTACCTGCTCTTTCCAGCCAGTCTTGCTGAACGCTTCATCCTCGGCGAAATAGACACCATTCTTGACTTTGGAAAGATCAACCTGAGCAAAAGCCACACCTGTGATGGCCGCGAGAATTAAAAGGACAGAAAAAAATCTTTTCATACTTCCTCCCTGTACGGTGATACTTGGTGATTATACAATATATGATTAGTATATTGTAATATCTATATAAAACCATCGAAATCTAAAAATGTCAATGACGTTGGGAGCTTTTTCCCGCATTGAAGCTTGACAGAACAGAAAAAAACTCTTTAGTCTTGGATTCTGGAGAAAATCATGAACCAATTGGCAGAAGAATTAAATTCTATTCTCGCAAATACTGCGGCCGGGCGGCTTTTATCGGAAATGGGCAGAAGGATGTATTTCCCGAAAGGTATTCTGACCCAGAGTGCCGAAGCTACAGAAAAAGCCTACAAATATAATGCAACGGTAGGAATGGCGTATGAGCACGGCGAACCCATGATGCTTGACGCGCTTAAAGAAGCCCTCCCCGGACTTACCCCGAAAGAAGCGGTTGCCTATGCGCCAACCGGCGGTATTATGCCGCTCAGACTGCGATGGAAGGAGTCGCTGTACCGGAAAAACCCTTCACTTTTAGGCAAAGACTTTTCCATGCCGGTTGTTGTGCCGGGGCTCACCGCAGCTGTTTCCTATCTGACAGATCTCTTTGTCGAACCAGGGGATACGGTCGTCGTTCCCGATCTCCACTGGCCTAATTACCGCCTTATTATCGAGGAACGCAAGACCGCCGCAGGTCTCACTTTTCCCATCTTTGCAAACGGCGGCTACAATCTCGAAGGGCTTTCAGCACGGCTGCGCGAAGCTGGTTCACGCCGCGGAAAAGCCATCTGCATCTTGAATTTTCCGAACAACCCGACCGGCTATTCCTTGACATCCCAGGAAGCCGACAAGCTTGTTGCGACACTCGTGGCTATCGCGAACGAAGGAACAGACCTGCTTGTCATCGCGGATGATGCGTATTTCGGCCTGCAGTATGAAAAAAACCTGCTTGAGGAATCAATTTTCGCGCGGCTTGTGGATGCTCATCAGAACATACTGGCGGTAAAGGCGGACGGTCCGACCAAAGAAGACTATGTCTGGGGTTTCAGGGTCGGCTTCGTTACCTTTGGCGGCAAGGGGCTCACGGAGGTTCAGCAGGACGCGTTGGTTAAAAAGCTGCTCGGAATAACCCGCTCCGCGGTTTCCAGCTCGAGCGGGCTGGCCCAGCATCTTTTGCTGAAAGCGCTCGAATACGAAGGCTATGAAGAGCAGAAGGCCCGGTACCGGGCGATTCTGGAGGGCAGATACCGGGCGTTGAAATCAGCGATCAGCCAGGCGAAGCTTCCAGACAGCTTTATCCCTCTGCCTTTCAATTCAGGCTACTTCATGAGCTTCGAATGCAGGGGATTTTCCGCGGAACAGCTTCGGATCCGGTTGCGGAATAATCATGGAAGTGGAACCATTTCAATGCAGGACAAGTATTTGCGTGTTGCTTTCTCGAGCGTGGAAGAAGAGGATATCCCCGATCTTCTCGACAAGATTCTGCTTGTTGTCAGAGAAATCGAGCCAAATTCATAACTCGCCTTGTTTTTGAAATTGACTGTGCAGTTTTGCGCGGTTCTTTTGAGCCGCGCACTGTAAAACACATGCAGTGGAAAGTGGATCTTTTAACTTTTTAAGCCGGGCTTTTCAAGCTTGCTGTTCGCTTCAGTGCTGAATCGGTATCATGATATCGGCGATGATCATCCGATGGTCAGACACCGGGATGCCGGTTTCAGTGCTGGGCGGCAGGACGATGGATGCCTTTTTTTCTGAAAAGCCTTGCGCCAGGCTTGCTGAAATGAGCAGATGATCCAAGAGGCTTTGGTAGTTCCGGTCGACAAAGGTCGGCTCGGCCGGGAAAAACCGGTAGTTGACGGGCAGAAAATCGTTAGCGCTGTCCGAATCTTCTTTCAGACAAAGAAAGCTTAAGACTGAATTTTTCTCAGCAAAATCAGCGGGGCTGACTGTATTGAAATCTCCGGCCAGAATGATCGGTTTTTTCTCGAGCTCCGTGCCGTACCGTGATAGCAGAAGGTTGGCCAGGGCTTTTGCCTGCGCAAGCCTTGCTCCGTATGATTTCGCGTCATCCATCGCCTTGAAATGAAAGCCATAGACATCGAGGTCCTGCGAGCCTGGAGAGCCTGCGGAAACCCGAGCGTAAATGCCGGGGCGCGGCCATGGGTCAGCCGTTTCCGGCACCAGGACTTGCGCTGATTCCAGTATTTTATAGCGGGAAAACACGGCGATATCATCTTCCGATTTTGAGGATGAAAGCGCAACATAGGGCATGGCCCAGCCTTCCTTGGCCAGCGCGACGGACAAAAGCGCTATATCGCCGCCCTTTTTGCCATCTCCTTGAATTTCCTCAAACACTGCGATATCCACCCTGGAATCGTGGAGCGCTTTTGCCACATAGCGATGGAGCGGCTCGCGTTCCTTTGTTTTGGCGTTATAGAGTGCGCAGTCGCGCAGATTCCAGTTCGCGATTCTGATAGTGCTGGCTGAAGCTGTGACAGCAGGCGGCTCTGCCGGAGCTACTTTGGGCGGCGAGGGGACTGTTTCCTGAGCGGAAATCCGCAGGCTTCCGCCTTTCTGGCCAATTGCAATGAGTAAAAGCCCCAGCACAGCGCTGCTTCTGGGCTGAGATTTCTTTCTGGTTTTCTGCTCCTCAGCTTTCATTCGGACATTTCTCAATTTTGCCTGCCCCGATGCGGAGCAGGCTTTCGGCATGGCACCAATTTATGATGATTTGAGCCAATCTTAACGTTGGTCTTTTAAAATGCATCTGCATTTTAAAAACCCTCATTGGGGAAGAATATACGATTTCAGAGGCGGGAAGCCGTTGAAATAGACTGAGGAATAGCTCTGGGTATAGGCGCCCGTGGTGAAAATATACACTCGGTCGCCGATGCGGGCGTTCTCCGGCATCATGTACGTAGTTTTTTCATAGAGAATGTCCATGGAATCGCAGGTGGGACCTGCCAGAATCACTTCGACTGCCGGTCCTTCGGATTCGAAATAAATAGGATATTTGATCGCCTCATCGAGGGTTTCAATCAGTCCGCCGAACTTGCCAATATCCAGGAAAACCCAGGGATACCGCTCGTGAACGGATTTTTTTGCAATGTTGATAATTTCCGCAACGATGATACCGGCGTCTCCTGCCATGGAGCGGCCGGGTTCGATAATGATTTCTTCAGGCCACTGGTTCTTGAAGGAGTTGTCCAGGAATCGCTTGATGTCTTCGGCGTACTGGGGGAGGGTATCAGTCGGTTCGATGTAGTTGGCAGGAAAACCGCCGCCCATGTTGATCATCTTGAGTTCGACCTTGAGGTCATCGCGAGCCCATGCAAAGAGCTGGCCAACTGTTGTCAGGGCGCTTGACCACTGACCGACATCACGCTGCTGGCTGCCCGGATGAAAGGAAATGCCATAGGGGACAAGACCGAAACGGACCGCGGTTTTGATGAGCTGGCGGGTGAGGTCGGGATGGGAGCCGAACTTTTTGGAAAGCGGCCAGTCGGCGCCCAAGCCTTCAGTCAAGAGCCTGAAGAATACCTTGGAGCCGGGGGCTGCCCGCGAAATCTTGTCCAGATCAGTGATGGAGTCGGTGACGAAAAGCCTGACACCTTTTTCGTAAAAATAGGCGATATCCTTTTCTTTTTTTATGGTGTTGCCGAAACTCATCCGGTCGGGGCTGACGCCGAGGCGCAGCAGCTGGTCCAGCTCATATCGGGTGGCGACGTCGAAATTCGATCCGAGATCCCTCAGGAGCGAGACAACCGCGTCATCGGGATTGGCTTTGACAGCATAGTAAATTTTGGCGAACGGCAGATTTTTTCTGAGGTCCTCATAATTCTTTTTGATGACATCGAGATCGATGATGAGGCAGGGAGTTTCCTTATCCTGGGCAAAGGACTTGATGCGTTCGAACCGCTCGCGCGACATGAAGTTCTCGAGCGGGAAGTGGTACTGTTCTTTCATTGCCGTACCCCTTTTTTCACATTAGAATAGCCTGCGGTCCTCATCGGATTGCATGCAGGCGGTCCGTCCTTCCGGGGCCCGGCGACGTTTCCATGCTATACAATAATTATCTACTTGCCCAAAGGTCAAGCCTGTAGTATAGACAAAGCATGATAAGTTTTTTCATCAAGAAAGCTTTTTTTGATGGTTGGGATAATTTGTTTTCTCTGGCGGCTCTGAACGCTGTTCACCTGGTTCTCGCTTTTGTATCGATCGTGCTTCCAATGTCGATGGGGGCAGACGGCCTTACCGCATTTGCCTGCATTACTGCGGGTATTTTTCTGCTTTCCATCTGGCAGTCGCTCAGTTCTTTTGCAATGCGTGAAGTTGCGGATTACCGGACTCTCAGCTTCAAAGCAACGCTGGCATTTTTCCCGCAAGCCCTGAAGCCCGGACTTCTGACTGGAATTTTTTCGACGCTTATTTGGTTTGCTATTTCGGTCGGAATTCCTTTTTATCTTATGCAGAAAGGAATTATTGGTGTTTTTTTAGCAGGGTTGCTGTTTTGGACCTGTCTTGTCGGTCTGCTGGTATGGCAGTATTATCTTCCTCTCGAAGCACGGCTTGGCGGCGGTTTCAAGAAGAATATTCGGAAAGCCTTCATATTGTTTCTCGACAATCCTGGTTTTTCTCTGTTTCTTTTCGGCTATTCCATTCTAACCATCGTGGTTTCGGCACTGCCGGCTTTCCTGGCGCCCGGACTTGCAGGTCTTGCCCTGGCCCAGACTGATGCCGTCAAACTTCGTCTTTTCAAATATGAATGGCTTGAGAACACACCGGACGCAGACAAGCATGCCGTCCCCTGGAGTGAACTGCTTGCAGAAGAAAAAGAAATGGTGGGCGTCCGTACGCTGAAAGGCATGATATTCCCCTGGAAGGAAGGAAAATGAACATTACCGAACGATTGAAGGAACGAGCCGAAAAGGCGATGTCTACCATCGTCTTTATCCAGGCAAGAAAGAGCATATTGGAGCAGCTGGGATATCAGGGGCTGGATGAAAACATCCCGCTGCCGGTACAGCTGCCAGGGCCTGTTAACCGTTTCGACGCTTCAATGATTACGGAAGAAAGTATAATAACCGGCATCCTTCGCTATTTGGCGTGGAAACCGGAGGCTGAGCATGCTGAATACTACCGTTCGCTGGTTAAAGCATTGCGGCCCAGTCTCCTCGAGGAGCTTTCCAACGCAGGCATTGCCAAGGCTGAAGCGCATGAATGGGAAGTGGCTGAAGAAATCTTTCTCGCCCTGGCCGGCCTCTATCCCGATAAGCCGGAAATTCTGCTGGATTTGGCGATGCTTCACGAAGAACATGCGAAGATCCTGGAGCAGGAGCAGGATGCGGATTGCGCGGAAACTGAAGACGATTCGGCCTACGAATATTATAAAATGCTGCTCAGCCGTGAACCGCCTTACGCAGCTGCCTATTATTACGCAGCCTTGTTTTTCCTTCGCAAGAAAACCTTTGACCGGGCTTCTTCTTTGCTGACTACCTTCATCAGCCTCAGCGATGATGAAACACGAGTTCAGAAGGCCAAAGATATCCTGGCAAAACTGAAAAAACTGGGGTATCTCGATACAACCTTCAAGGAAGCTTTTGACTTTATCCGCATGGATGAAGATGAAAAAGGCCTTGCAAAAGCGCAGGAATTTATCGAACGCTATCCCGATGTCTGGAATGGCTGGTTTCTGGCTGGCTGGGCACACCGGAAACTGCACAATTGGGAAAAGGGCAAGGAAGCGTTTCAGAAAGCTATCGATCTCGGTTCTGAAGAGGCCGACACCTATAACGAGATGGCGCTCTGCCAGCTCGAAACCGGGGATTTCGCGGGTGCCAGGAACAGTCTCGAGCGCGCACTACGCTTCGAACCGGAAAATGTGAAGATTATCGCTAACCTTGGCGCGCTTGAATACCGGATGGGCAGGACCGCTGAGGCCAGGGGCTTTTTTGAAGCGGCTATCGAAATGGATCCCGACGATATGGTTTCAAAAACCTGGCTTGAAAAACTGGATAAAGAAGCTGGGAAGGAATAGTTCGAATGGAAAGCCGTGCAGAGCAGGCAGAATCGTTTATCCGGGAGCTGCACACCCTGTTTCAGCAACGATCCTCCCTGCCTGACCCGACACTGCTCGCTTCCCTGCTTCAAGTGGCTGTTGCCGCACTGTCAGCAGAAAATCCGGAAAAGCGTCCGTATGCTGAGTCCGATCGCGGCAAACTGCCGGGTGGGCTTGTGCGCCTTTTCGCTCCGCATGTGCTTTTAATCCCCGATCTGCATGCGCGGTTCAGCTTTCTCTCTGCGGTCCTGACCGCTTCGATCCATGCTGAAGGGCTGTGGGATGAATCTCGGACACTGCTTGATTGCATGGATGCGGGGCTTCTGGAAATAGTCTGTCTGGGCGATATTCTGCATGGCGAATCGCCTGAATCAGCTCGAAATTGGGTTTTAGCGGCTGAAAAATATGCGAAGGACGGCAGGGATGAATCCCTGCTTTCGTCCGAAATGGATGCTGAAATGGGGGCTTCGGTTGCAACCCTCATGCTGGTGATGAAAATAAAAGCGCTATTCCCCGACTCCTTTCACAGTCTCAAAGGTAACCACGATAACATGTCCAACAGCTCAAGCGACGGCGATTTTGCGTTTTATAAATACGCCCGCGAAGGCGCTATGGGCGCGGCCTGGTTCAGACTTCGCTATGGTGATGAGCTGATGAAACAGATGAGAGCCTATGAGCGGCTTTTACCGCTTGTTGCCGCGGGAAGGTGGTTTTGCGCAAGCCATGCTGAGCCGCGGAGGGCAATCAGCGCGGAAGACCTTCTCAACTATCGGGAAAGGCCGGATGTCGTCACCGATCTGATTTGGACGGCCAACGGCAATGCTGAAGAAGATTCAGTCCGCCAAAGCCTGGCCAATCTCATCAGTTCAGGCAAAGTGCTGAACCGGGAAGGTCTTTGGTTTTCAGGACACAGGCCGGTGATAAGCCATTATGCCCTCAGGCAGAACGGAGCGCTTGTGCAAATTCACAGTCAGACAAGGGATCAGGTTGTCTTGCTCAATAACAGTCCGGTAAGTGCCGAGCCAGGTGCATCTCATAAATCAGGCACAATCAATGGATCTGGTGTGCCAAAGGCTGTTTTTCTGGAACTCGACAAAAAGCGTCTTGTGTCTTCAGCGGTGCTTTCATAAAGCAAGCGCTGCAGGATTCGGTGAGTCGATCTCCTGTCTTGACCATGCCAGCCTCTAAGGCTAGTATCGTAGTCCATGGCTGTTAAAAAGCGTAAAAAAAAGCAGTCCTCCGGCACTGGATTCCTGCTCTTTACCATATTGCTCACCATTTTGCTGGTCTTGTTCATCATCAAATTTCCACAAATCAAGGCTACCTTTGAAAAAACAGGGTTGCTCGAAAAACTGAGCACGACGGTCACAACTGCCGCACCGGCTCCAGCTGAAAAACCACAAAACCCGAGCGCTACCACTGTTGCTCCCAAAGCTGGTGCGCCGGCATCTCCTGGGGCGACTCCATTTCCGCCGCGACCGATAAACCAGCCGGCTGCAAGCTCGACAACAACTGCCGTACAGCCCGTTTCTGAACCAGGGCTTCCTGCCGGAACCGCGCCAGCTCCAGCGGCGGGAAAATCCGGCGCCAACACGGCGGCAGAGGCGACGCGCGTTGTCAGCCTCTATTTTGTCAGCATCGCTGACGACGGTGTCATTTCGAGTCATGAGGTCAAGCGCGCCATCAAAGCAACCGACACACCGCTCGCGGATACTGTAAAAGCCTTGCTTGACGGTCCTTCTGAAAACGAAATCCGAAGCAAGCTTATTTCGCTCATACCCCGGGGAACCAGGCTGAAAGGCATTTCCATGCGAGGCAGCACGGCAATCCTCGATTTCAACGAAGCTTTCATGTACAACCATTATGGGACTGAAGGCTATACGGCCCAGCTGAAGCAGATTGTGTATACGGTCACGGCATTTCCTGCCGTTCAGGATGTCCAGATACTCATAGAGGGCAAGCTCGTCGATTATCTCGGCGGAGAGGGTGTGTTTACCGGC
>JAJTBL010000279.1 GCA_021286925.1 Spirochaetia bacterium
ACTTCCCAATCGGCAATCTTTTCGGATTCAAGGATTTTCTGCACAAATTCACGGACGGGAGCGAGGCAGGACGGTTCTTCTATGTCTTGATAATCAACCAATACCTGATTCATCAGTTTTCCTTTTGTTTCGGGTATTCAATGCGGGAATGGAATTGTCCCGCGAGTATTCTGGTAAAGGCGTGACGGATGGATTCCAGGTCTTTGATGGTTAGACTGCAGTTATCCAACTGGCCGGCTTCAACTTTGTCGAGAATGAGCTGGCGAATTTGCTGTTCCAGCCGGGGAACGGTAGGCTTTTTCAAGGTTCTGGTCGCCGCTTCAACCGTATCGGCTATCATCACAATGCCAGCCTCCTTGCTTTTCGGCGGCTCGCCCGGGTAGGAAAAATCTTCTTTGCGGACTGCTTCGTCTTCAGCTTTCGCTTTTTCATAAAACCAGCTTATTACTGAATCTCCATGGTGTTCTGCGATGATTTCAATGACTTCTTTAGGCAATCTGAGGGCCTTTGCCCTTTCAACGCCAAATTTGACATGGCTCCGAATCACGGTTGCGGAAAGCCTTGGATTGATATCGTCATGCTTGTTGACGCCTTTCTGGTTTTCAACAAAATACTCGGGTTGTTCAATTTTGCCGATATCGTGGTAATAGGCGCCAACACGCGCCAGCAAGGCATTGGCTCCAATCGCTTCAGCGCCGGCTTCTGCCAGATTCGCCACGTTCAGCGAATGCGAATAGGTCCCTGGCGCCTGGGTCAGCAGTTCCTTCAGAGCCGGCGCGTTCACATCGGAAAGCTCGAGCAGTCTGAATCTGGTAGGAATGTTCAGCCCTTGTTCAATAACTGGCAGGATGGCGAGAATGAGCGCACCGCTTAAAAATCCATTCAATGCCTGCAGGAAGGAAAGCCCCGCGACAAGCTGGAATTTACCGGCATACGGTAAAAGCAGCACCAGGGTCAGGAGTCCCTGGAAAAGAGCTTGGAAAAAGCTTGCCCTGACCAGCGCAAGCCTTGTCTTCGATATACTGATCATGAAACTTGCAAAGATTCCGGAGAGCAGGATGAACATGAGGAAATGCGGATTCAGATTGGATGCGGGAGCCGACACAAGACCGAGAATCAGCGAATAGGTATAACCAAAGGTCTGTCCGGAAATGGCGGTTCCGATTCCGACAAACAGTGACACGGGAATGATAAAAGAGCCTTCGAGCGGGAGCTGGCCGGTTGTCAGCCTCGCCGCGACCAGAATCAGAATAAAGAAGAGTGTCGCTGAATAGAGCGCCATCAGGATGATTTTTCTATCGCCGACGGCGACAGGGTAGACATTTTTACCAAGCAGAATGGCGCTGATGAATGCGGCGATGCCAAGGAGGCCGAGGCCGCCGAACACCAGTCCAAAGTCAGCACGGGAAGCGGCGTTCCGGATTGCCTGCAGCCGGGCAAATGTTTCTGGTGTTACCATCTCCCCTTTTCGTACCAGGATTTCATTTCTGCCTATCGCTCGCTTGACAGGCTCAACTTTATTTCTGACTGCCTTGATCCTGGCCTTGGATGCGGTTTCATCAAAAAACACGTTTTCCTGGGCAAACGTTTGGACTAAACCAGAAACGATGCTGCCCAGCTGGCGGGAAAGATGTTTTTCGCTGATTTCCCGGTTGATTTGTTCGGGGATATCCTCTTTCGTCACCATAGTGCTGAAGGCGCGCTGTTCACTTTCGATCTTGTTGTTGATGAGTCTTCTGAGCTCGTAATAATCCTGATTAAAGGTTGCAAGGCCTTCCGACGGGAGCAGAACAATGCCGGCGCTCAAGAGGTTCTGTAAAATATCTTCAGCATAGACAAGAGCCTGGGATTTGAGCGGCATGGAAAGGAGGCTGGCAAGGAGCGTTTTGGAAAAAATTCCGGGGAATTTGCTTTGCAGCATTAAAATGCTGGATTCAGCGGATACATCATCCGACACAAGGTCCTTGAAGGCATTTCGAAAATCCTGAAACTGGCGCGTAATGCGAAGGCTTGCCTGTTCATCCATCTGAAAAACCGGCAATACCAGGCGTTCTTCAGCCTCGATTCGAAGTCGGGTCGCTTCGGTATCGATATAAAAAACGTCCTTGCCGGCGACAATATCACGGTCGGCTATTTTCCCCGGTTCAATGCCTTCAAAATTCCGCCGAACCGCATTTGC
Organism: Spirochaetia bacterium; assembly: GCA_021286925.1. GTDB lineage: Bacteria > Spirochaetota > Spirochaetia > Treponematales > Rectinemataceae > JAJTBL01. The sequence goes on from JAJTBL010000279.1 coordinate 2,180, forward strand.
GCCTGGACCGAGCAGGGCGAGAAGAACGCTTGCAAGAAGAATGCAGGCAAGGATATTCCAGAATATGAAACTATCCTTGATCAATTTATTCATGCTCGTACGCCTCGATGATTTTTCTGACAAGCTGGCTTCTGACAACATCGCGGCCATCCAGCTTGCTGATCATGATTTCGTCGATATTTTCCAGAACCTGCAGGGCATGGACAAGTCCCGACTCGGTTTTCCGGGGAAGGTCAATCTGCGTTATGTCGCCGGTGACAATGGCTTTCGTGTTTTCGCCCAGCCGGGTCAGGAACATTTTCATCTGTTCCTTGGTCGTGTTTTGCGCTTCATCGAGGATGACAACGCAATTGGTGAGGCTTCGGCCCCGCATGTATGCGAGCGGCGCTACTTCGATGCTCCGGGATTCTTCGAGCTTTCGGATTGTCTCATAGGGAAGGATCATCTCCATGGCATCGTACAGAGGCCGGAGATATGGGTTGATTTTCTGTTCGAGATCGCCGGGCAAAAAACCGAGGCTTTCGCCGGCTTCTACGATTGGACGGGTCAGGATGAGCTTTCGTTTTGCCTTGGTCATGACTTCCTTCAATGCCCAGGCCATGGCCAGATAAGTCTTGCCGGTTCCCG
>JAJTBL010000280.1 GCA_021286925.1 Spirochaetia bacterium
CTTGAGGTTTAGGGATGGCCGCAAACAGCGCATTCTCGAATCACCGCTAATTCATTGTTGCAGTCGCATTGTGCGAAATCAAGTAAAAATTCGACATTGAAAATCCATGGAGAAAAAGATTTTCTTAGTGATAGCCAATTTTTTTGGACAATTTTGGAAATTAAACTCGATATATCCAAAATCTCCACTCTATCCAAAATGCCTTTGCGGGCTTTGCCAAGACTTGACACTTTTTGCAACTAATACGATTATATGGCTCAAGGAGTTACCATGAGTCTCGTTCCTGAAAAAAAATCCAATCCAAAAATCCGGCATGTCATTGGCGTTGTCAGCGGCAAGGGCGGGGTCGGAAAATCGACGGTAGCGGTTTTGCTTGCCCAGAGCCTTGCAAGTCAGGGCAGAACGGTCGGCTTGCTTGACGCGGATATCACCGGTCCTTCAATTCCCCGTTTGCTGGGTGTCGATACCATGAAGGGTGAGTCGGATGGCGAACATCTGTTTCCTATCGAAAACGAGGAAGGCATTCGGGTGCTTTCCATCAATCTCTTCAATGACAGCGAAGATGCGCCGGTCATCTGGCGGGGGCCTCTGCTCGCGAAGGCGATTGAGCAGTTCTGGCAGGATACCGACTGGGGAGATCTGGATTATCTGATCATCGACTTTCCGCCGGGAACCAGCGACATTGCGCTGACTGCCTTGCAGCAGATTCCGTTCAGCGGGATTGTTGTTGTGACGACACCGCAGGATTATGTTTCCATGATTGTCCGCAAGCAGATCAATATGGCGAGCATGCTCAAAGCGCCGGTCATCGGCTTTGTGGAAAACATGCGGACACTGGTTTGTCCGAAATGCGGCGAAGTTATCAAGCTGTTCGATGACGGTTCAGATGCGCAGAAGGCGCTTGGTCTGCCGATTCTCGCCAGTCTTCCATGGCGGCAGGAAGTCGCGCAGGCACGTTCGATCAGGTGGTCAAAGCTGCCGGAAGCTGTAAAGAAAGAAGCGCTTGCCATCGCCCAGCAGGTTGAAATGTCAGTAGCTTCGGCGAAATAAATTCGGCGAGATAATAATCATTCGGTTCAAAAAAAGCCGCGGGGCAAAATCCCGCGGCTTTTTTTATAGTTCCCGGGCAATGAGATCTTCCCAGGTTTCGCGCCGGACTGAAAGATGGTGACTGCCATTCTTCACCATGACAACCGCCGGTCGGGGTATTCGGTTGTAGTTCGATGCCATCGCATGGTTGTAGGCACCGGTGGAAAACACCGCGAGGATGTCGCCCGGCTGGGGGTCAGGCAGACTGATGTCGCGGATCAGAATGTCGCCAGACTCACAGCATTTTCCAGCTACAGTGACCTGGGTGTCCCCCTGGCGCTCAGCCTTGTTGGCGATAAGCGCGTGATAGCGTGCTTCATAGAGGGCAGGCCGAATATTATCCGTCATGCCGCCGTCAACACCGAGATAGGTTCTGATACCGGGGATTTCTTTTTTAGCGCCGATTGTATAGAGCGTGAGTCCTGCTTCGCCGATTATCCATCGGCCTGGCTCGATTATGACAGTCGGCTGGGGGATACCCGCGCTGGTAAAGCCTTCTTCGATTTTCTTCATCATCGGCTCGATAAAATAGGAAAGTCCTGGATCTGGATCCGTCGGCAGGTATTGAATGCCAAAACCCCCGCCCAGATTGATTTCCCTGGTTGCAAAGCCGAACTCAGCCTTTACCTGGCGCACGAGATCCAGCAGGATATCCAGCGCCGCGAGATGAGAAAAATTATCGTGGAGCTGGGAGCCGACATGAAAATGGAAGCCGCGGAAATCGATGTGGGGCGAGCGGAGAACCGCATGCATATAGGCTGCGCGGACTTCCGGGTTGAGCGGTATGCCGAATTTGGAATCAAGACTGCCGGTAGAAATGAATCGATGGGTGTGGCTGTCAACTCCTGGCGTTATGCGATATAACACCGGTATTTTTTTTCCGAACTCGGCGCCAAGGCTTTCAAGTTGTGCGATTTCATTAAGGTTGTCGGCGATAATTCTTCCAACTCCCTGCTGAACGGCATACCGAAGTTCATCAGGGGTTTTTGCGTTGCCGTGAAAAACGAGGGTTGAAGGGTCTGCACCCGCCTTCAGCGCCGCAAAAATCTCCCCGGCTGAAACTACATCGAGCCCCATTCCTTCAGAAGCGACCAATCTGCACATTTCCAGCGTCTGAAAAGCCTTGCTGGCGTATACCGCGAAAGTGCCGGGATATTTATTCAAAAATTCGTTCTTAATCCGTGCGATACGATCCTTGATAATGGATTCAGAAACGACATAGAGCGGCGTGCCATAGAGAGCGGCGAGCTCTGTCGTATCGACGCCATCAAAAAAGAGCCGTCCGCTTTTAATGCTGACTGCGTTGGTCATAGGTGATTCTCCTCTGCAAGAAGGCGTTGTGCGACAGCGACGTGCAACGCCGAACCAATGGGAAGACATGCTTCATCGATATCGAAATCGCGGGCATGGAGGGGAGCTGTGATACCTTTTTCAGGATTGCCGCAGCCAAGATGGTAGAAGGCGCCGGGTCTTTCTTTTAAAAAGAAGGAAAAATCCTCAACGCCGAGGCTGGGCTTGGATTTCCAGACGAGCGAGTCTTTTCCGAGAAGCCTTTGCACTTCTTCGGCGACAACATCCACAACCCAGTTGTGATTGATAAGCGCCATATAGCTGGGGATGATTTCCACACGGCCGGAGCCGCCGAACGCCTGCGGCATTGTCTGAACCAGTGCGGTTACTTTCTTCGCGATGTCAGCCCGCACTTCTGGGTTAGTA
>JAJTBL010000281.1 GCA_021286925.1 Spirochaetia bacterium
CTTTCCAAATCTCAGCCGCTGGATCTGCGCGACTGGAGTTCGATTGAAGCATGGGCAGAGAATCTCTGAAAGAAAATCCCCGAAATTTCACGCAAGCATGAAATCCCGGGGATTCAGTTCGATATGAGAAAAGCGAATAACGAGATTATTTCAGCTCGGCAAGGAGTTTTTTGGCGTCCTTGCTGCCCATGGCGGCGGCTTTTTCTAGATCGGCGCGGGCCTGAGCGGTTCGGCCTGTGTCTTTATAGAGCTGACCGCGATAGTACCAGGCATTGCTGTTCGCGTCGGCGTTTTTGCCGAATAGGGCGATGTATTCATCGAAAAGCTGTTCGGCTTTCTTTCGATCCTGGCCCGCGATACCAGGCAGAACCTGCCAGAAACGCCCGAGCGAGAGAATCGGACCGCCGTTGTCATACATTTTGTCGAATTTATAGGCGTTTTCGAAGCCCATCTGGGTTTTGCCTTTCAGGCCTTCGGCAATCGCTTTCACGATGCTGACGCAGTCGGAATAAGTTCCGACGCAGAGGCCGTACCAGTACCAGCCTTCAATGCCGGTTGGATTCAGCTTGAAAGCAATTTCGCCATATTTCATGCCTTCCTTGGCAGCAAGTCTGGCAGTATCCTTCCAGCCTGTAATTTCTTCCGTAACAAGATAGTCGCCGTATTTCCGGGCAGCCTGGGCGGCTTTCCAGTTGAGGGCATAATCCTGCGGAGCGGCGGCGGCGAGCTTGACAGCGCTTTCATATGCAGCTTTGAGTTCGGCCTCAGAGGCAGCAAACGCGGGAACGAGGGAGAGCGCGAAAAGAATGAGCAAAAGCCCTGCGATTCGTTTCATGGACAAATCCTCCTGTTTGCTAGAAGGCTATACTGGCAGAAAGGCGCGGTCAAGGGCTTGCATTTTCTTCTCAGTTTCGCTGGCCGCGTTCCAAAATGCCAGCCAGAGTTGGCTTATTCTACAACCCGGGCTGAAATCAGCACGACATCCTCAACGGGGACATCGGCATGGGGCGGGCGGCGGCCGGTTTTTACTTTGGCGATTTCGTCCACAACGTCCATTCCGCTCGTGATTTTGGCGAAAACACAATAACCGGCAGCGGGGCCGGGGCCGCGGAAGTCTAAGCTGTGATTATCCACCAGATTGATGAAAAACTGGCTGGTCGCGCTGTCGGGGTGCGGTGTTCTGGCCATGGAAAGGGTTCCGCGGGTGTTGGCGGGTCCTTTGGCCGCCTCGTTTACGATTGGAGCCTTGGTTCGTTTCTGATCCATGCCCGGGACAAAGCCGCCGCCCTGGACGACAAATCCGGGAATAACGCGGTGGAAAATGGTTCCGTCATAGAAACCCGAAGTGACATAATCGAGAAAATTGGCGGCGGTTATGGGAGTTTTATCTTCAAAGACTTCCATGGTGATTTCGCCTTTGCTGGTGATAAATTTGACAGTTTTATTCTGCACGTTGAACTCCTTTGCTTTCATTATGTCGACTTGCGCGGCAGTACTCAAGAGCTCAAGCCTAGGGCAAAGCCCGCGGTCAAGCTGGCGGTTTGAAAAATTCAGTGCTATACTAATCAAAACATATCAGAGAGCAAAGGAGTTTGAAGCATGAAACATCGAGCTTTCATTGTTGCCTCGTTCGTTCTGCTTTTCGCGATGGCTTTTTCAGTCGGCGCGGAACCAGGCAGGAATCTGCAAAAAATCTATCCGGTCAATTCCGATGTCTATCAGGCGATAAAAACCCTCTACATCAGTCAGGGGCTTTCACTGCCGTCAACCACAGGTCCGTGGAGTGCGGATGAGCTTTTGAAAATGCTGGATCGAATCAATCGAAACAGGCTGGCGGGCGGTGAACTGGAGACCTATGATTTTGCCGCGTCTCAGCTGGAAAGCGGCACGCCGACGTTTAAATTCAGCGGAAAAGCGGCGGTGGAAGGCTACTATCATACGAACACAGCCAGTTTTACCCGCGAAAAAGACTGGGTGCTGGGATACAATGAGCGGAGCCCCATGCTCGATCTGGTTCTGGAAGCATGGCCGTCTGAGAATTTCTATGGCTATTCATCGGTTTCAGTCGCTAACAATTGTTACAATGGCTGGGATTCAAGAGGCGCGACATCTACCTTGTTCGGCCAGTCTGCCCTGACAACCAATCTCTGGCTGGTTCCTCCATCTGTTTTGAAAGATCTGGACTTCAATTTCCCATTCCGAGCATTCGGCGCGGCCGGCGGTGACGGCTGGAGTCTGGAAGCGGGGCGCGAAAAACTTTCCTGGGGGCCTGGCGAGACCGGAAACTTTATCATTGGGGATCATCTTCTCTATCACAATGCAGGGCGCCTGACCACCTATGGGAAAAATTACAAGTATACCCTGCTGACTTCGTTTTTCCCGCATCCTTCCATGTATTATCCCGTTATGGATAATGCGGGCAATGTTGATAATTCGGGTTGGCAAGCTGACCTTGAAAAAGGACTCAACATGTTCCTGGGGCATCGGCTCGAGTGGCGCATGTTCGGCAACAAGGTCGGATTCGCGCTGACCGAAGCAATCATGTACCAGTCGGAGGACAACACCTTTGACCTGCGCGTTCTCAATCCCGCGGCAATTTTCCATAATTATTATATCCGCGGCAATTCGAATTCGATTTTATCAGTCGAACTTGATTATACGCCGATAAACCACCTGAACCTCTATGGCCAGGTGGTTGTGGACGAGTTCCCGCTTCCCGGCGAGCCTGTTCCTGGTGTTGATGCCGGCGCTCTGCCCAGCGCATTTGGATTTATGG
>JAJTBL010000282.1 GCA_021286925.1 Spirochaetia bacterium
CATCGAAATCCGCGAAAAAACCTTCAAAGACAGCAAGGTCCTGTACTACATCATCTATCTCGAATTCTCTGACATGACCGTCATGGTACCGGTCGATAAAGTCAACGAACTCGGCATCCGGCCCATTGTCCCCCAGGAAGAAGCCAGAAAAGCCCTGGATTTTATCTCCGAGGAATACGCTCCGATCCCCTCGGATTGGAAGCTCCGCTATCAAATCAATCTTGATCTGCTGAAAAAAGGCTCAATCCTAGATATCGCTTCGGTTGTCCGTTCTCTGTACCACCGCTCGAAGATCAAGGAACTGCCCATACTGGAACGGAAACTCTATGACTCGGCGATCAATCTTCTGCAAGACGAAATTTCCTACTCCCTCAACATGCCGAAAGAAGAAATCGCTGCAATGATCCACGCAAAACTGGAAAGCTGATATCCCATGCCGCAGGCAGGTCTTCAAAAACCCCGGATGCCATTGCCGCTCACCGGTCCCGCCTACGCAGTTATCACAGCAGCGGGATCCAGTATTCGTTTCGGAGAAGGCAAGAAAGAGCTTTTCCGGCTCCCTGACGGCAAAACCGTTCTTCAAACTGCCATTGAGGCCTTTTTCGGACTTCCCGCTTTGAAAGGCATTATCATCACCTGCCCGCCTGGCAGTGAAGACACCATGAAAGAAGCTCTCGGCGTAGATTTTCTCAGCGAAGCCCAGAGCCGCCTGGAGGATGGACTCCTCTTCTGCCCGGGCGGCGCCCAGCGCCAGGATTCAGTTTTCAACGCCCTTTCGCTCCTCATGAACCTGGCATCGCAAACCAATGCTCAACCTGACAGCACGCTGGTCTTGATTCACGACGGAGCACGCCCCTGGGTGAGCCGCGATTTGGTTGCCCAGGTGGCCAATGCGGCACGGACAAGCGGCGCCTGCATTCCCCTCGTAGATTTGGCAGACACACCTAAAGTTGTATCCATCGACGGGACCATCGCCCAGCATCCGGACCGGGCGAGCATCCGGGCCGCGCAGACCCCGCAAGCTTTCGCGCTGGGGCCGCTGTATGCCGCCAACCTGCTCGCCATTCAGGACCAGGCTATTTTCACCGATGATTCGGCGCTCTGGGACCGTTACATCGGTATGGTGCAGTATATCCCCGGTGAGCGGGACAACAAAAAAATCACCTATAAAGAGGACATCCCCGCCATGAGCAGTTCAATTTTTGAGAAGCTGAGAATCGGAGAAGGCTGGGACATCCACCCGCTCGTTCCCGGCAGACCTTTGCTGTTAGGCGGAGTTCGAATTGAAAACCCCGTGGGCGAAGACGGTCACTCAGATGCTGACGTTCTGTGGCACGCGATTATCGACGCGGTGCTGGGAGCCGCCGGGCTGGGCGACATCGGCACTCATTTCCCGCCGTCCGACCATGCTTGGAAAAACGCCGATTCAGGCAGACTTGCAAAAATCGCCGCAAAACTGGTGCGGGAAGCGGGTTTTTCTATTTTAAATATCGATACAACAGTCATCCTGGAATCTCCGCGCCTCGGACCGAACAAAGAAGCAATCCGGGAACAGATCGCCTCGGTGCTTGAAATTCCTGTTGATTGCGTTTCAGTCAAGGCAAAAACAGCGGAAAAATTCGGCGCTGTCGGCGCCGGCATCGCCATAGAAGCGCGGGCAGTCGCCCTCCTGGCGCGCTACCAAAGCAATTAAGCCGGTTTCAAGCCAGTCCAGTTTTAAAACTGGCTCAGCTTGACCGCGATTTTTCTGAGTTCGTCAAAGAGCCCAGCAAAGGCGCTGTTTTTTCGATAAAAGACAGCTGGCCTGCCCAAAGGTGCGTCGACCACAGCCACCCCGCCAGGAAAATTCCGCGAAGTCCACAGGTGGACCCATTCGTCATCAGGCAAAAACAGCTGGCGCGTCCTGCCATCGTCTGGCAGAGACGGGGCAATCAAAACATCCGAACCATACAGATACGCGTCGTCAAAATTCCAGAGAACCTTTTCTTCAGGATAGAAAACCGCCGGGTGGCAGCATACCGGCAAGCCTTTTGATTGCCAGAGATATGAGCAATATTCATGATATTCTGCTAATTTCGCGTGCAGTTCGCTCGCCCTCGCGAGATTTTTCAGGAAGTGCCGGACAGGGCTCCCCTGTTCCGCGCGCTCGGCTATGCCGCCAAGATCTACCGCTAAAAGCGGAGAGAAAACTGACATGTCAAGGATTCGAGCTAAAAACGAAACAAGGCTTTCCTGTGCTGCAGAAGGAGCCTGCAGTGAACCATGATTTGCCAGAAAATCGGGAACCTGTGAAAGCGTAATCGTCAGAGATTGATACCCGACGCCGGAAAAGGAATTCGCAAGGATTTGCCGTACAAGATTGTCGGCTTTTTTCCCGAAAAACGGCTGCGCATCGAGGAGTCTGACCGCCGATACCGTGAGCAAATGATTCCAGGCCGCATGATTGACAGCCCGCGCTGTACCGGTTTCATCGGCCTGGTCGGTGATCACCGCGGCCGTGCGGAGCGGCTTCATCGTGTCCGGGTTCAGATGCGCTGCCTTTTGCAGGACAGCCCCCTCGAAAACCCAGCCCGGCAGCGGAAACCGCTTTTTTGCCGGAATTGTACTGTCATCCCATTTTCTCAGCTTGTGCGAAGTCAGCAAAACCAGCGCGGACGCCGGCTTTGCCCCAAATCCCGCAAGCAGTTCATCCGGGACGGGCGACATGGTTACTATGGTTTTATCATGTTGAAAGTCGAATTCAGGACAGATCGGAAGA
>JAJTBL010000283.1 GCA_021286925.1 Spirochaetia bacterium
TTTTGACGAGTTGATCAGGCGGCGGCAGAAAGTCGATGATTCTTTCGCCTGCAGTCATGGCTTTCCCTAGATCGCCAGGTGCGTCAGTATAGATTGTTTTCTTGCTCATAGCGTTTTTTGCCCTCCCTCCAATATCCAGCTCCAAAAATACGGATATTGCTTAGGTTTTTATTCTCATTCCATTCAAAGGTCATAGTTAATTATACATAGAATTTGCCATATTTTCAATTTTGCGTCAAAGAAATTGTTGGATGTAGAGCCAATTTCAAACGTATGAAATCTCGAAGAACACGAATTGATGTTTTTGCTCCTATCAACGCTGCAATTTTGTCTGCTATGTCGACGGTTTATCGACATAGCGGTTATAAAGAATTTTGAATTACTGTCCAGAATTTGGCGTAAAATTTGGAATTGTGACGCATAGGCGACGTCACAGGCAAAGCCACAGGCTCGCTTCCTGGTGGGAAAGCCAGCGTATGTCGGCACGGTGCAGTATCTCAACAGAATCGGATTTTGCGAGTGATTTCACGGAAGAAGTCCTGCGTCCAAAGGCTCAGCTGGTCTTTGTCATGAACAAAAGGGGCGACTTCGTCACGGGCTGAGGCAACATCGAGCATGGCTATTCTTTGTTCGAGCAGTTCGCGTGCGTAGTCTGCCGTGAGCGGCTTGTCAGGGTTATACGCAAGGTTTTTTGTTTCCGGGGGTGTCGCTTTCAGTTTTGATGCGAGATATCCAAGATGGACGGGTATGTCCCGGCGCACAAAGAAGGTGAGGTCGTACCAATCGCGTCCTTTTACTCTGTTCGCCCAGCCACGCGCAAGAAGCGCGTGATATTTTCCCGCAAACAAGCATTCTGGTGTCAGGATATTGACCGTAAACGGTAGGGGTTCCAGGAGTAGTTTGTTCTCAGCAAGAAAGCCAGCAGGAGGATCCGTATCAGCTTCGAATTTTACTTTTATGAGGCGATTCGATGGAATGCTGAAAGCAAGCCTGTCCGATGCGCCGATGGTCAAAAGGGCTTGCCGTGTATTCGTTTTCAGAAATGCCGATTGGACAGGGCTGGTTTTTTCCTTGGTTTCTATCATGACTTCCAATCCCTGGGCTCGAAGTTCCTTCTTGATATATTCAAACCATGGATTGAATGAAAATGCCGGATTGGGCGCCAGCAGGGTGAAGTCAAGATCTTCTGAAAATCGATCCAGCCCATAGAGAAGGCGGAGCGCTGTTCCACCATAAAAAGCGGCTTCGTGGAAAAATTTACCTCGCCAGAGCGCCAAGAGTATGATTTCCTGGATCACTTCGCGAAGCGCCTGATCATACTCATCGAGGCTGTGTGGGTGGCGTTTTTCAATAAGGGTCGTGAGTGTATCAGCCATGGGATTTTCTCCTTTGCAGCAGGCGGCGGAGGGCGCGTATTGAGGGGCGGGAGCAGCGCTCGAGCAGTAGTTCGATTTCGGAAAAGTCGATGCGGCTGAATTCGGCTTCATCGATTCGGAGGTTTTCGAAGAGGTGGGCTTCGATTTCAGGAAAGCGAACCGAGGGATAGCGCAGAAACAGGGTATCGAACAGGGCTTTGGCGGGACTGGCGATGTTGTAGTTTCTGTTGCTGTCTGCGGGTTCGTATTGGGCGCCTGGCGCGAAAAATCGTTCAGGCAGGTGCGAATACTCAAATATGCCGATTGGCGTCCGGTAGCTTTTATTTCTGCCCGTGGTGACTGAGGTTACGACACGGACTGCTTCCGGGATGAGGCTGTGGTGCTGGAGGGCGTACTCCAGGGAGACGTATGAGGGGCCGTAGATGAGGTTGGCAAGGATTTCTTTTGAATATGGCGCGGCAGTCCTGGTGGAAAGGTAGAGTCCTTTCCGAATGCGAATAAGTTGGCCGGAACGGAGGAGTTTTGTCACTTTATCGCGGGGGTATGCGTATCCTTTCAGCTTTTCCATGAGTTGGAGGTAGTCGATTTCAGGAATATCGAATGTGATATCATGCATACGGCCTCCGATTTTGTCTGCTATGTCGACATTTTATCGACATAGCGGTTAAAAAACAAGGGGTATGCATGATTTTGCTCTGCCCGCTTGCCGCACTGAAGATTCCTTTTTGATAATTTATTGTGGTAATTCGAATTGCGGTGCCGGGCACGATGGGGTTGGGGAAAAGGGGTTGTAAAGATGAGCGACGTCTACCGGAAGAGTTTTTCTATGAGGGCGCGGCGGGCGTCACGGTACGCGCGGTAGCGGGCTTGGAGGTCGGGCTGGGGCGGCCAGGTTTTCTGCTCCCAGGCGGCGGAGGCGGCTGAGAAGGCGGCGGCGTGGCTTGGGTAGAGGCCGAGGGAGACGGCGGCGCTGATGAAGGCGCCGAGGGCGGTCGCTTCGCTTTCGCTGGCGCAGGTGACGGGTCTGCCGAAGAGGTTGGCCTGGATGCGGTTGTATTCGGGCAGGCGGGTGAGGCCGCCGGCGGCGATGACGGTGTGCTTGGGGCCTGAGAGGCTTTCAATGAGGCTCAAGTTTTCAGCCATGTCGGCGACGATGCCTTCCAGGATGGCGCGGGCCATGTCGCCGCGGGTTGTGGACAGGGTGAGGCCGTAGAAGGTGCCTTTGGCGTCGGGGTTCCAGGCGGGGGCGCCTGAGCCTTTGAAATAGGGGAGGAACAGAAGGCCGCCGGAGCCGGGGGCAGCGGCGCTGGCTTCGGCGTTGATGCGGTCGTAGCGGTCGGCGCA
>JAJTBL010000284.1 GCA_021286925.1 Spirochaetia bacterium
GGTCTATCATCTGGATTCGGGACGAATTCAGGAAATACTTTCTTCCGTTGAAATACACCTCAAGGCCGATCTCAGCGCCCTGCGTTTTCCGTATTTCCATATTCGCGATGATGTATTTGATGCGTGAAATCAGCGTTGATTCATCATAGGGCTTAATCAGGAAATTATCGGCGCCTGCTTCGAGGGCGCGTATAACGTCGGTCGGATCCGACAGGGTTGTCACCAGCATGACGGGAATCGAAGAAAGCTTCGGGTCGGCCCGCATGGCCTTGCACAGCTCATAGCCATTCATCTCAGGCATCATGACATCGCTGATGACAATGTTGATGGGGATATTTCTGAGAATGTCTAATGCTTCACGGCCGTTGGTCGCGACATCGACCATTAAGTCTTCTTTTTCAAGGATATATCGAAGGCGCATGGCCTGGGTCAAACTGTCTTCAACAATCAGAATGTGGTTGTTTTCCATTATTTTTCTCCTGTTGTTGCTTTTTTGCCGATTTCCTCAAGAACCGACGCTATTTCTTCCGGTGGAAGAATAAGCTGGGCGGCGCCCAGTTTTTCTGCCTCCCGGGGCATCCCGTAAACAATTGAGGTTATCTTATCCTGAATGATTGTCAGCGCGCCTGCGTTTTTCAAGTCGAGAAGGCCTTCCGCTCCATCTTTGCCCATGCCCGTCAGCAAGATACCGATACAGCTAGAACCCATCACTGCCGCGGCTGATTTGAACAGCGGATTGACTGCCGGAACCAGAATTTCGTTTTCCGCTGGTTTCTGCAGATTGAATACCCCGCCAGAGGAAATGGTTGTGTGGCTGCCATGCGGTGCGATGTAGGCGATGCCGGGCAATGCAACAGTATTGTCTTCTGCGAGGACGACCTTCATCCCGCAGGTGTTGCCCAGCCATTCAGCCAGGCTTGAAGCAAAGCCTGAGGCGATATGCTGGACTATGACGATTGGCAGCGGAAATGGCTTTGGCAGGCGGGAAAGAATGGTCTGCAGAACCGGGGGCCCGCCGGTTGAGGCGCCGATGACGACCAGTTTGTAATTCTTGTCCGTCTTGATGGCCGCTGTGTCCAGGGTCGGAGCAGTTTGAGGTTTCGGTATATTCGCGTAGCGGCGGACAACTGGTACTTTGGCCATGGCTTTTACAAGGCCGACGATTTCACGTGTTTTTGCCGGGAATTCAGGATGTGTTGGGGCTGGCGGTTTTCCTACCGCGGCAACAGCACCGGCTTGCATGGCTTTAAAGGTTTTTTCCGCTGAAGGATATTGAAAACCGACACTGATAATCACAATAGGAACCGGCCTGGTTTCCATGATTCTTCGTGTGGTTGTATAGCCGTCCAGTCCCGGCATTTCAATATCCATGGTTATGACATCTGGCTTGTCGGGCTTCATCGATTCGAGAAAGGCCAAAGCGTCTTCGCCCCTGCCGACCATACCGATTACTTCGATACCACCGTCTTTTGTAAAAATATATTTGAGCAATTCGCGCGAAACATAGGAGTCTTCGACAATCAGCACTCGAACCATAGCAGCCCCTTATCTCAGATGAATCGTTTTATCGTATCCAGAAGCGTTGTCTGGCTGAAATTGCTTTTCTGAATATAGGCGTTGGCACCGACTTCCACGCCTCGTTCCTTATCTTCCCGGGACTCCAGGCTGGTGACAAGAATCACGGGCAAGTCCCCGAGTTTTTTGTCAGCCCTGATTTTGGCCGTCAGTTCAAATCCATTCATGCGCGGCATTTCGATGTCGGTAATAACGCAGTCCACCGGATTGGACTTAAGCGCAGTATAGCCATCCTGACCATCAACCGCAACGGTGACCGCATAGCCTTCCGATTCCAGAATGGTTTTCAGGAGCATTCGAGAGGTAATGGAATCTTCAACCACAAGCACGGACTTCTTTTTCTTGCTCTTCTTTTCTTTTGTTTTTGCGCTTGCGGATTTGGCGAAGGAAGCCTCAAGTTCGCGGACAGAAACGCTTTTCATCAGCTCCTTGGCATTGAGAACGGGGATTATTTCTCCGTCGCCCGCAATGCTGGCACCTGAAACAAGTGTTATGTTTTTAAGCAATTGACCGAGCGGTTTCAGCAGGAGTTCTTGTTCGTGCAGAATTTCATCGACCAGCAGTGCCGCCTGTGATTCGCCGGATTGTGTGATGATGATGCTGACCAATTCCGAGGATTCTTCTTTGTCTGACGGCGGGAGATTGAGGATTTTATCCACTCTGAGAATTCCCAAAGGTCTGGAATCGAAATACATCATTTCGCGGCCGCCCGCATGGAAGATCGAGGTTGCCGCGACGCGCAGGGTTTTAACGATTGATGAGGTCGGGATGGCGAATTTTCTTCCAGCCGTTTTAATCAGTGTAGCTCTGAAGGTAGCGCGGGAAAATGGAACAACAAGTCTGAATGTTGTGCCTTCGCCTCGTTTGGATTCGATCTTGATATACCCATCGAGTTCATCCACCGCTTGCTGAACAATGCTCATGCCGAGCCCTCGTCCGGAGAGATCGGTTACAATCGGGCTGGTGGAAAAACCTGATTCAAAGATGAGTAAGCCAAGGTGCTCTTCATCCATGGTTGCGGCTTCTTCTTTCGTTATCAGGTTTTTTGCGAGCGCGGTGGCTTTGATTTTGTCATAGTTGAGCCCGCCGCCGTCATCGGAAACTGAAATTTCGATATGTTTTGAATCAAGGT
>JAJTBL010000285.1 GCA_021286925.1 Spirochaetia bacterium
TTACGAGCTTGAGTGCACGCTTTCGGCTTGCCCTTTTAACCAACAACCCGCGCCTTGTCGGCTATAAAACCCTCGAAGCCCTTGGCGTCCGGCATTGTTTTGAAGCGGTTGTCGGTCTGGATGACACCGGCTGTTCCAAACCTGCGCTGGAGCCATTCCGCAAAATTCTGGACACGCTCGGACTTGCGCCTGGCGAATGCGTTTCCATCGGGGATCGCCGCGATGTCGACATCGAACCGGCGCTTGCCCTGGGAATGGGCGCCATTCTGGTGGACGGTGCGGAAGATATCTACACCCTGCCGAAATTCCTCAATTCAGCCGCAATCGCGTAAGAACAATCGCCCACCTTTTCCACATGACGAATTAAATCGATATACAAGAGCTCCGCCTTCACATCCGCGCCGGCCTTCAATCGTTTGCGGGCCATCTTTTTCAGATGCTTCTTGAAGGCGTCAATTTTGTCTTCCATTTCTGAAGCGATGCCCAGCTCGATCTCGGTCATGCCGGTTCCCAGCTTTTCTGAAACGAAACGGAGGAACTGGTCGACCATCTCTGAAAACGGCACCAGCGCTGCCAGCGAGGATTCTTCGAACTCCAGTTGTTTCGCGTGCTTCTTTTTGAGCAAATAGGCGATGCTCAGGCATTCATCGGTCATGCTTTCCAGCTCGGAGATGATGCGCAGTTTGAGCCCAACCCGGTTCCGTGTGGTGTCACTGATTTCTTGGGTGGTTATCTGAAGCAAAAAGCGCGACAGTTCCTCGTGCATCATGTCGGCATAATTTTCTTTGGCGGTAAACCATTCGATTTCGCTTTCAAAATCATCAGGCTCTTTTCTGATATCAGATCGAATCCGCTGAAACATGGTGCCGGCCAGTCCAGCCATGTCGGCAATTTCTTTTCTGGCATGGAGCAGGGAAAGTTCAGGCGTCGCCATCAACTGCTGGGGCAGATAAATGGCGCGGCGTTCTGCTTCCTCCGGTTTTTCTTTGATGAGGCGCTCTAGCAGCGAAGCGAACTGCCGGACAAAAGGCAGCATGACGAGGGTGTTCAGTGAGTTGAACAAGGTGTGAAGCATGGCGATATGGATTCCGACTGTGTCCGGGCCGAGTTCGCCTGGCACGAGCCATTGCACAAGACCGATAAAGGGCTTGAATATGATGACGACCCAGACAGTGCCGAATACATTGAAGAGGATATGCGCCCAGGCCGCCCGTTTCGCGTTCGCGTTCGCTCCGGCTGATATCGAAGCAAGAAAAGCATCAACTGTTGTGCCGATATTCGCCCCGAGCGTCAGCGCCGCGGCGATGTTGAAATCGAGAATACCCTGCGCCGCTAGCGATATAACCACCGCCATGGTCGCGCTTGAGGCATGCACCAAAATGGTGAACACGGTTCCGGCAAGCACGGAAAGCAGAATTGCCAGGTATCCTTTGTCAGAAAAATTCTGGAGGAAGAGAAGAACATCGGCGGAGGGTTTCGGTATCGCTGTTGAAATAAACCCCAATCCCAAAAAGATGAAAGCAAGCCCCATCAGAGCATTGCCGTAGCTTTTGAAAGCCTCGGATTTTTTCTTGGTGATGGACATGAAAAAGCCGATGCCGAAGATGGGAACCGCAAGCGCCGCGATGCTGAATTTCGCGATGCCGACTGCCGCGATAATCCAGCCGGTCAAGGTGGTGCCGATATTGGCTCCCATGATGACACCGATGCCCTGCGTCAGCGAGAGCAGACCCGCATTGACAAAGGTTATCAGCATGACTGTGGTAGCTGAAGATGACTGTACGGCTATGGTAACCAAAGTACCTGTCAGCACAGCCATGATGCTATTCTTTGTCATGAAATTGAGTGTTTTCTGCAGCCGTTCGCCCGCCGCCCGCTGAATGCCTTCGCTGGTCAGCTCCATGCCATACATGAACATGGCCAGTCCGCCGATGAGCTGGAGAATCATAGATAGGATGGGGTTCATTGGGTGCGATTATAGCGGGAAAGCATCGATTGCGAAAGTATGGAAATCGCGTATCGCTGAGGGAAGCCAGCAAACCAGGCAGTTCTGTCTCGGCGGAAAATTAATCAAGCATGGTGTTCCGAAGCTTGTGCCGTTTGAGCACCAGCTTTGAATCTTCGTTGGTTCCAAAGCCCTTTTTTCTCATTTTTAGAATATTTTTTCTGTCAAGTCTTGTATTTCTGGATTTTCTGCATGATAGTAAAAGGAAAGGTCTAAATATGAAGAATAAAAACAGGCGCCTGGCTTTCGGGTTGCTCTTTTTTCTGCTCACGGCTGGCGTATGGAGTCAAGTTACCATTGTTTCTCCTCCGCAGAGCTTTGTTGTCGGTGTTACCGTGCCGCCAATTCTCAAACTCAGCATCGACAATACCATAAATAATGCTATTACGATTGCCGCCCGCTACGCGTCCCCCGATACCTATCTTATCCCGGCTCCCGGTCTTTTCGCCTTTGATCTGAAGCCAGGTGCTGTGTTTCAGATTGGAACAATCCGGGTTTTCTCCAACATGATCGGCGCCTATGCTATAAAAATCGAAAGTGTGAACCGCGGGCACATGACTGCCATGGATGGCCGAAACGCTGCCGTGGTGCCTTACACCATCCAGATCGGCGCGGCGCCGCTTTCGTCAGCTTCGGGTGAATTTTCTTTCCCCCTTTCCGGCAAGACAGACCATGAAGGTGATGAATA
>JAJTBL010000286.1 GCA_021286925.1 Spirochaetia bacterium
ATGTTCACCTTGCCAGTCGGGTTGGCAAATTTTTCAGGCGAAGCGGGCAGCGATTGGCATTACATCATGACTGGAGCAGCGGTCGCCATGGCACCGCTTGTTGTTGTATTTCTGCTCTTCCAAAAACAAATAGTCAGAGGCATTGCGATGACAGGCCTCAAGGGGTAATTCGTATGAGAGTAATTGATTCACATGTTCATTTTCCTGAGGACAAAATAATAGATGATGGCATTGAACGTGACGAAAAAACTAGAAGGAATGGGATCGGCTATTCATCAGGCAATACGAACAAAAGCGCAGAAATGCTGAAACCTCATCAAGCATGGCTGAGGGCTGAAAAAGGCCGATGGGAATCCGCCTGGAGATTTCCGGAGCCTGTGGCCGTCAGCAAGGAACAAGGTGAATCATTATGGCTTGCTGAATTTGAAAAATATCCATATCTTGAGAAAGTTGTGTTTGTTACCGCGGGTTCAAATCAGTTCGCTTCGGAACTGGCGGAGAGAAATCCTGGCAGATTCATTGGCTATGCCCATCACGATCCAATGCTCAAGGATGCACCCGATCGGCTTGAAAAAGCGGTAAAAGTGCAGAAGCTCCGGGGATACAAGCTCCTGGGCCCAAAAGTTGAAAAACCCCTTTCCGATCCATTTTTCAACCCCTTGTGGGAAACTGCGCAAGATCTCCAGATACCTGTCCTGATACATTTTGGAATCATGGGAGCGGCGGGCGGCATCGCCTCCCACATAAATATGAATCCGATGGCGATACATGACGTGGCAAAACGTTTTCCTGATATCCCATTTATAATCCCGCATTTCGGCACAGGCTATCTTTTTGAAGTGCTCAATCTCTGCTGGGCTTGCCCGAATGTTTATATCGATACATCGGGATCAAATCAGTGGATGCGCTGGATGCCCTATGAAGTGAGCCTGGAGATACTATTCAGAAAATTCAGAGAGACAATCGGCCCTACAAGAATTATTTTCGGAACAGATTCATCATGGTTTCCGCGCGGCTTCTCGGAGAAATATCTTGACGAACAGAACAGGGCCATGTCTTATGTCGGTTTTTCGGATGATGAAAAGGATATGGTACTCTATCGCAACATTGCAGGGCTTTTAAAAATTCAAGGGAATTGATCTTCATGAGCAATAAAAGATTTTCAGAAGTCTATTGGCGGAATGTCCTTGAACCATCGTATCAGAACTGGCTTCGTTTATTCAAAACAGCCTCATTTCAGGTTCATCGCGCCCATCTTTTGATGCTGTTTCGTCAGGGTATCATATCGAAAGATACTGCCGGATCTATAAATAAGGCGCTTAATAAGCTCGAGCGCACTTTTGAATTTCCCGCTGTTCTGCCGAATGGGGTCGAGGATTTATATTTTATTCTGGAACAGGCGCTCGGCGAAGAAGTTGGACAGGAAAACGCCGCATGGCTTCACACAGCCAGAAGCCGTAACGATATGGATACGACCATTTTTCGAATGGTTCTGAAAAATGAATTTCGAAATCTCATTCAAAAGCTAACAGCAGTCTGCAGTTCCATGGAGCTGAAAGCACAGCATTCAGAAGGGCTGCTTACTGTTTTATATACCCATGGACAGCCTGCAAATCCATCTACCTTTGCCCACTATGTCATGGCGATGGCTCAAGAGTTGGCCGACACAGCAGGGTATTGCCTTGACGCGTTGGACGACATCAATAAATCAACTATGGGTGCCGCGGCGATTACCGGCAGCGGCTTCCCGATTGACCGGGTAATGGTCGCTCAGCTTCTTGGTTTTTCGGCATACGCGGTCAATACCTATCAAGCAATCTCGACAGGTCACTGGCTGGAACGACCTGCCCAGGCTGTGCAGCTCCTGATGGTTGATATTAGCAGATGTATCGCTGACATCCTTCATAAGGCATCTTGTGAAGTCGGGCTTGTTGTCTTCCCTGATGATCTTGTTCAGGTTTCCTCGATAATGCCGCAGAAGCGAAATCCAGTAATTCTTGAACATGTCAGAATACAAGCCTCTTCAATTATCGATACCTGCAGTGCCATGCTGCAGCATTTCAGAAATGTGCCATTCCAGGACGTGAATGAAAACGCGGATGCCCCTATTGCGCAATTTCTGGATACTTTAAGGAAATCTGTGGCGCTTCTCGACCTTTTTGAAGAAGCAATACTGAAAATGGAGCCGGATACTGAGCGCGCTCGCGAGATATCCAGGCAATTTGGCGTCACGACAACCGAACTTGCTGACGATATGGTGCGAAGGACAGGTGTCGGTTTCAGGGTCGCACATGAACTTTGCAGTATTTTTGTTTCAAGCGGCTCTTCATTTGATGTACTCCGTAACGAATTCTATAAAAAAACAGGAAAGATGCTGCCGTACGGCGATGATGAGCTTCGGCGGATTCTGGAACCTGAAACATTTATTCGAGTGCGCTCAGTCCCGGGCGGACCTGCACGGGATGGCATGAAAGAGAATTATAGCGAGCTTGAGAAAAAAGTTATGGCACTGCAAAAGAGTGTCGCCGAAAGTTTAGAAAGAGAAAGCGCAGGTATTAAGAGCACAATGGATGGCCTTTCAAAAATCTAAATCATCTTTTTAACGAAGCTTTCTGCCGGGGACCGGGCTTGAACCGGCACGGCCCTTGCGGGCCAAGGGATTTT
>JAJTBL010000287.1 GCA_021286925.1 Spirochaetia bacterium
TCCTCCGTGTCATAGAGCGGCTCGAGGCCGATGCTTCGAAGGATTTCTGCTGCCTTTTCTTCGCCGGTTCCGCGGATGCAGGTTACGATCGGGCATTCGGGCTTCAGAGTTTTCAATGCTTCCGAAATGCCTTCTGCCATGACGTCGGCGCGGGCAATGGTTCCGAAGGTGACGATGAGGATGACTTTGGGCTTGTTGCGGACGCAGAGCTCCATGGCCTTGAGGCTTTTCCGGTAGTTGGGGCCGCCAAATTCGAGATAATTCGCGACAGTGCCGCCAAAGTCCACAACCAGGTCATAGACGGTGGTAGTCAGGCCGGCGCCGGCGCACATGAGGCTGATGTCGCCGTCAAATTGCAGATAGGGGATGCCTTCCTGCGAAGCCTCCTTGGCGATATCGGAATCGAAATCCTCTGCATCGGGCTGGAAGTTTTTCTGCCGGTAGAGGGCGTTGTCATCGATGGCCAGTTTGCCGTCGCCGGCGATAAAGCTGTTATCGGCAAGGAGGAAGAGCGGGTTGATTTCAGCCAGTTCGGCATCGTTTTTGGTAAAGACATCGTAGAGGTTTGCGGCAACCGACGAGAAATTCTTGGCGGTGTCGCCGGAAAGGCCCAGCGCGTAAGCGAGGTTTCGAGCCTGGAAGGGAAAGATGCCCTGGGTTGGATCGATGCTCTCCCGCACGATTTTTTCCGGTGCTGTTTTGGCCAGCTCTTCGATCTCGACGCCGCCTTCCGCGCAGGCGAGCGCAAGCACGGTGCCGCTTTTCGGTTCGGGTACAAACGAAAGGTAGATTTCACGGGTGAAATTTATGGCTTTTTCGACTAGAAGGCTTCGAACTTTCTTTTCGGGAGCGAACATGAAATCGATGGCGCTGCGGGCTTCGGTTTCATTTCGAACTACCTGCACAAGCCCGGCTTTGCCGCGCCCGCTGCGCAGAATCTGGCTCTTGATGACGCAGGGGAAGCCGGTTTCAAGGGCTGCCTGGAGGGCTTCTTCTTTGCTCTGCGCGAGTTTTCCCTCGGGGGTTTTAATGCCGTGCTGAGAGAAGACCGCTTTCGCCTGATATTCGTGGAGTTTCATGGTTGTCTATTTCCCGTATTTTGCCCAGTAGGAGCCGAAAATGTCTTCGTCCTTCGGGCGGTTGGGTTCGATGGGCATGGCAAGCCAGGTGACATTGATAAAATGCTTCCAATGGATGTTTTCCGTGGTGATGTTGCCGCCCCAGGTGCCGCAGCCAAGGGTGACTGTGCTGGGCATGCCGTTGAAAAAGGCTCCGCCGTTGCCAGCGACCATGGGCTGGCGTACCATGATTCGGCTTGAGCGCATTCTGCAGCCCATTCGTTCGATATAATCGTCCTTGAAGGTGAAGATGCCGCTCGAATGGCCGGTTCCGCAGGCGTCGGTTATCTGTTCGACCAAAGAAAGGCCGTCTTCAAAGTCCTTGCAGGGGGTGATCGTGAGGACCGGGGAGAGTTTTTCCTGGAAGAATTGTTCGCTGGAAACGGGCTGCGTGCCGGTGACAACGAGGAATTTGGTGCCGGCGGGCACTTCAAAGCCTGCTCCGCGGGCAATCGTTGTTGCATCGTGCGCGATTATGACAGGATTCAGACCTTCGTGGCCCGATTTGCCGACAATCCAGACCCAATGGCGGAGTTTCTGTTTTTCTTCTTCGTTGCATAGATATGCGCCATGTTTCTGGAGCTCGGAGCGGAAGGTGTCCCAGAGAGAAGCATGGACGACAACGGAGTTTTCGCTTGAACAGCTGGTCGCGTTGTCGAAGCACTTGGACATGGCGATCTTGGCTGCAGCATCGGCGGGGTCGGCATCTTCGCAGAGCAATTGAACCGCATTACCGGGGCCGACGCCATATGCGGGGGTTCCGGAGGAATAGGCGGCTTTGACCATGGCGCCGCCGCCAGTGGCGACAACCACGTCGACTTGTTTCATCAATTCCTGCGTCAATTCAATGGAAGGTTCCTCAATGCACTGAACGAGGTCCTCCGGCGCTCCGACTTTTTTCAGCGCATCCCGCATGAAGGAACAGGCGAGGTTGGTGGCTTTTTTTGCCTTGGGATGGGGGGCGAAGATGACAGCATTGGCGCCTTTCAAAATGGAAAGGCCATTGGAAGCCGGTGTGGCCGTCGGGTTGGTCACGGGTGCAAGGGCTCCGACAACACCGACCGGTTTTGCATACTTCCTGAGTCCTTTGATCGGGTCAACTTCGATAAGTCCGACAGTTTTGACGCCCTGAATGTCTCGAAGCACTCCCATGACTTTGTTTTTATGCTTGGTCAGTTTGTCTTCATAGACACCCATGCCGGTTTCGTCGACGGCGGCGCGCGCCAGGATTTTAATGTTTTCGTCATTGTAGACTGACCAGCCGACCGCGGTGCAGACTTCGTCGATTTGCTCCTGCGTCCACCCCGCCGCGACAGCTTGGGCTTTCCGGGCTCGTTCGACAAGGCTGGCGATCAGTTCGGCGTTCGTGGTTTCGCTCATTTGAATGCCTCCGCTTCGAGCTCGGTCACTTTATTGAAGGCGTTGGTCAGGAAGTCTTTCTTGAATTCCATTTTCTGGGTAAAGGCGACGGAAAGCCACGCGTCCACAATCTGGCAGCCGAGGAATGGCGCGGTAATCCATCCGCCCATGGT
>JAJTBL010000288.1 GCA_021286925.1 Spirochaetia bacterium
AAGGAGCTATAGATAAAATCCGAAGCATGCTTCCTGAAATGTCAGAAGCAGAGCGCAAAATTGCCCTATTCGTCCTGAGTGAACCGACCAAATCCCTTCATTTCAACGTTGTTGAGCTTTCGCGCCATTCCGCATCTTCAAGCGCGGCAGTTGTCCGTTTTTGCAAGCGGATCGGCGTTGAAGGCTTTAACGAATTCAAACTCTGGCTTGCCAAGGACGTATTCCAGGATCGTGAAGAGAAGTTTTTGCCTGACCTCGATCTGGAATCCAAGACACCAGCTGAGCAGGCAATCCATGAAGTGATCGACTATGCGCGCAAGAGTCTGCAGGACTTGTCCAGAACGCTGGATCCGGCACTGCTGGATCGCGCGGCGCAAAAAATCAGATCCGCTAGCGCGACCATGTTGTTCGGCATTGGAGCTTCCGGCATCGTAGCGGCTGACTTCCAGCAAAAGCTCTTGCGTATCGGGCTGACCACTTCCTTTACTTTCGACAGCCACTCCCAAATAACCACATCATGCTCACTGAAACCTACCGACACTGCACTGATTGTCTCGTATTCCGGCGAGACCGATCTGATGATTGAAATCGCGAAGCAGGTCAAACAGCGAAAGGCTTCGCTTATTACTCTGACCATGGAAGGGGCAAACAGCCTCAGACAGTACGCGGATATCGCCCTGCTGGTTCCTGCTTCAGAACGAATTTACCGGCGCGGCGCGGAAACTTCCCGCCTGAGCCAGCTGACAGTCTTGGATATCCTGTATCGTATCATTGTCTCGTATGATGTCGAGGCCGCAATTGAGGCGATTGAACGCTCCATGGAAGCCACCCACCGCAAACGGAAATAGCTGAGCAGCTTCCTGAGCAAAGCAAAGGCTGTCAGCCCTTTCTTCTGATTTCAGAAAATCCGCAGAAAGGCACCAGAACATCGGGTATCCTGATGGAACCGTCAGCCTGCTGGAAGTTTTCCATTATGGCGATAATCGCTCGAGAACAGGCAATTGCGGTGCCGTTGAGCATGTGAACGTATTTGTTTTTTCCATCATCATCTTTGAATTTCACATTCAGCCGGCGTGCCTGGAAATCCGTACAATTAGAAGTGGACGTCACTTCACCCCACTCGCCGTTGTTTCTGCCGGGCATCCATGCTTCAAGATCCCATTTGCGGTACGCGGGTGCGCCCAGATCTCCCGTGCAGGTGTCGACAACGCGGAACGGTATGCCCATATCTGAAAATATTTCTTCTTCGATGAGCCTCAGCTGTTCGTGCATGGCGTCCGAATCCTCCGGCAGGGTGTACACAAACATTTCGACTTTGGTGAACTGATGGACCCGGTACAATCCCTTGGAAAACTGACCCGCTGCGCCAGCTTCACGCCGGAAGCAGTGGGAAACGCCGGCCAGCTTGAGCGGAAGGGTTGACTTTTCAAGAATGCTCCCCGAGTGATAGCCGCCAAGCGTGATTTCCGCGGTGCCGATAAGGCAGGTATCTTCGCCTTCTATGGTGTACACGTTCGACTCTGCACCGCGCGGGTTAAAACCGATGCCTTCAAGGATTTCAGTTCGGGCGATGTCCGGCGTCTCAAAAAGTGTAAAGCCTTTCGATCTCAGCTTTTCCAGGGCGAACCGCACAAGCGCCATTTCGAGCAGAACAGCCTCATTTTTAAGGTAGTAGAACTTGGTGCCGGAAACTCTGGTAGCGGTATCAAAATCGATGAGATCCAGCTCCTGTCCGAGCTGGACATGATCCTTGGGTTCAAAACTGAAAACGGTCGGCGCTCCGACTCGCTTGATTTCCAAGTTGTCTTTGTCTTCCTTGCCCCTCGGCGCATCTGGATGAGCCATATTTGGAATCCGCATGCCTTCAGCGTGGAGCTGGGCCTCAACTTCGGCAAGGCGGGCTTCCAAAGCCGCAATTTTTTCTTTGAGTTGCTTGCCTTCTTCAATTTTAGCGGCGCGGGTTTCGGGATCAAGCTTGCCTTTCATTGAAAGGGCGTTTTCATTTCTGTTCTTGCGCTGTTCTTCAAGTTCTCGCAATAATGTGTTTCTTTCGTCATACAGCGAAACGACCCGATCAGCATCAGCCTGCATGTATCGCTCGGCGATATTCTGCTTGACAGCTTCAAGGTTTTCCTTGATGAATTTATAGTCTAACATGGTGAGAATGATAACCGGAGCTGAAGATTCCTGCAAGTATTCTTTAGTGTCTCGAACCTTGTATATTGTGCAAATCAAGGCTAGCCTTTGGCAATGTGTCTTCATTTTAAATCTGCCAGACTTTTAAAATTGGCTCAGCGCTCCAAATAATTGCATATAACCGCGGATAACCCTGCTTTTGCCAGTTGACGATTAACATTTTTACAATTAAAGTTATTATGTCAATAAGTATATGCAAGGAGATGACATGGCAAACACCATCCCCCAGATGTTCATAGAAAAAGCTGAAAGCCAGCCGGATGTGAACGTTCAATATTCCAAGAACGAAAAAGGCGCATTCATTCCAACAACCTATCGTGAACTGCTGCATAATATCTGCAGTTTCGCCGCCGGTTTGAACGCGATGGGAGTTAAGCGAGGCGACAACATAGGACTTATTTCAGACAACAGAAAAGAGTGGCTGACAGCAGATCTTGCCATCCTGGGGCTTG
>JAJTBL010000289.1 GCA_021286925.1 Spirochaetia bacterium
TCTTCTCCATGCTTTCCCGTATCGAATACTTACCTATCTGATGATCCACGAATACCAGCATGTCCTGCTCTTGCGCGTAAGCAATATAGGATTCAAGCACAGTATCGCTCAAATAGCCGATTTCACCCTTGGGCCAGCATGTCCCATAGATAATGTAATATGCCGGGATAACACCTTTCGCGCCATTCACTTCATCATAGAGGCGGGCATAATATTTGACCTTTTCAGCAATCTCTTCCTTGGAAAACAAGCCGAGAATGCCCATGTTTTTAGAAAACGGATGGCCGTAGAACGAAACAATGGTATTGTTCGCGAGCAGAGGCACGCGCTCAGAAAACCCGCCCTGGCTGTTCGGATTGCCGCTTCTGTTGGGAACAGTCATGGGAAGTTCCAGAACTGCGTTTCTTTTGTAGAGCGCCGGAAACAGGCGGTATGGCTGATTATCCATGGCAAACGCAGGCAAGCCCATCACGATGAGAGCCGCCACCAGCCAGACATTTTTCGCTTTTTTTAGCATGGGACCTCGATATCCAGAAAAATTAACGCATAGAGAATATCGGCATTCATGAGTTTTTATTGAGCCGAATCGAATTGCGAGCTGTTTTCCGCGAGCACATTTTTCTCGCATCGCTGAACCCGCAGGGAAAAAGATTCCCCAATTCTGGAATGAAAACCCGATATAGCTTGGCGTAAAAAAGCAAAACAATGAACTTTCAGAAAAAACCATAAATAAGATAAATATATTTCTATATATCAATTGGAATTATAATTTACTAATTTTTAATATAATTTTTGGCACGCTTCATGCTTTATAAAGAGTGCACGCACATGATAAGCAGCAGCGGATCAGATGCGTGGAACCCTGGCCAGGCAAGACTGGCCGAAGTCAGCAGTTGCTGACTTAATCAACTTTAAGGAGTTCCTTATGAAAAAGGCACTTGTACTCATCGCAATCGCTCTCGTCTCTGTCGCGGCAGTTTCCGCTCAGCCCTGGGCCGGCCAGGCTCAGCCCAATTTCCCGCCTCGCTACGGCTATCAGACTGCTCCGGTTGCGCCAGCCGCTCCCATGGCGCCTCAGGCTTACGGCCGCGGCTATGGCCTGGCCGCAGCTCAGGTCCCTGTCAATTTTGAAAAGATTACCCTTGAAGGAAAGCTGGAACTTGTAAATTCCCAGATCGCCATCAAGAAAGATGCTAAAACCTACTATGTCATGATTCCGAACCGCCTTGTCGGCTTCGTCGACGGCCTCAAGGAAGGCGCTTCGGTCAAAGTTGAAGGCTATTCCCATGAAATCATCGGACTGAAAGACAGCTATGGCGTCCGCGTCGATTCACTGACCCTGAACGGCAAGACCATTGATCTCTCCGCCCAGGTTGCACCGGTTGGTGTCGGCTATGGAAGAGGCATGATGGGCGGCGCGGCCGGCCGGACTGCCATGCCGATGGGCAGGTGGCACCGCTGATTCGATTGTCAGCGATGATCGAAGCATAAAAAGGAGGCAAGCGCCTCCTTTTTTTTGCTTTTGTATCAGTTCACTGTCCAGATTCCGAGCCCCGTACTTCAGGACAATAAAAAAGACCGCCTAAAGCCATTCGGCCGCGGTCTTTTCTTGTTGCCCCTCATCAGAGAAAATCAGACGTACTTGACTACCTTCCCTGCTTTGAGACATTTGGCGCAGACTTTTACTGTCTTTACCGTACCATTTTCCTTAGTCCTGACCTCTATCAGGTTGGGAAGCCAGGTTCTTCTGGTGCGGTTTTTCGCGTGAGAAACATTATTGCCAAAAAGGGTGCCTTTTCCACAAACTTCACATACTCTGGACATGGTAGTTCTCCAAACAAAATAGTTCCCGTACTTTACCGGAAAATCACCGCAATGTAAAGTACCGTACAGCCTTTTTTCAGCTTTTATCGCTGTTTCCCCGCCATCATTTTGGCCATGGCGCCTTTATTCTTGATCATCTTTTTCATCATTAAACGGGATTTTTCAAATTTTTTCAAAAGACGATTCACCTCAGCTACTGACGTCCCCGAGCCCCGCGCAATCCGCGCCCGTCTTCCTGGTCCGATGATCAGATGGTTCAAACGCTCCTTCTTTGTCATGGAGCGGAGAATGGCCTCTTCGCGCTTCATCTCCTCATGATCGATCTGATCCTCATCGATCTGCCCGGCCATCCCGGGGATCATTTCAAGCATCGACTGAACCGATCCCATTTTTTTCATTTTCTGAAGCTGATCGAGATAATCCTCGAGGGTAAAGTTCTCTTCAGACAATTTACGCTCGAGTTCCAGCGCTTCTTTCTGATCATAAACGCTCTGTGCTTTCTCGACCAGCGAAACAATGTCGCCCATGCCGAGAATTCTGCTTGCGACGCGTTCAGGATAGAAAGGTTCGAGGCCGTCCGGGCGCTCCGAAGTGCCAACAAACTTGATTGCCTTGCCAGTCACCGATTTCAGCGAGAGTGCCGCGCCGCCCCGAGTATCAGAATCGAATTTTGAAAGAATGACACCGGAAATGCCGATTTTTTCATCAAATGTTTTGGCTATATCGACAGCAGCCTGTCCGGTCATCGAGTCAGCGACAAGCAAGGACTCAATCGGTTTAACCGCATCTCTGACTCTGGCGAGCTCCTGCATCA
>JAJTBL010000008.1 GCA_021286925.1 Spirochaetia bacterium
CATACGAGCCGACTATATGCACACCGAGAATCCGATGTGTTGCCGGATCCGCGAGCAGTTTCACCGTGCCCGGCGCCGCAAAACCATTTTCCGCGGCAAAACGCCCCGCCACTTTGAGCGGCACGCTGACCGATAGAACTTGCAGGCCCCGGTGCTCGGCTTCCTGGCTTGTCAGCCCGATGCCCGCTGCTTCCGGAACCGAATACACCGCCCAGGGAACACAATCCCAGCGCATGTGCTCGCCGCGCCTGACAGCCTGCTCGCCGTCAATAATGTTCGCGGCTGCAATCTCAGCCATCCGATACGCCGAATGGGCCAGCAGGCTCCTGCCGGTCACATCGCCCACAGCCCAGACATGGGGCAGATTGGTTCGCATCCGGTCGTCCACGGCGACACCTTTCGGAGAAACATCCAAGCCGGCTTCACGGGCTCCCCAGCCTTCGACCACCGGCTTTCTTCCCACCGCCATCAGCACATAATCGGAAACACTCGCGGCAAGCTCACCATCCTTCTTCCGATAAAAGACGGTTCCCCCCTCGATTTTCTCCACCTTGCATCCCAGATTAAACCGCACCGACTTCAGCGCCTTGCGCAATACCGGCGCAGTCTCCCGATCCATGAACGGCACAATTTCATCCAGCATCTCCACCACTTCAACCTGGCTGCCGAGCGCTGAAAAAAGGCTCGCAAACTCGATGCCGATAACGCCGCCCCCGATGACGCAAAGCCGCTCGGGAACCTCCCCGATTCCCAGAAGGCCCGTGGAGTCGAGCACCTGGGGATTGCCCTGGCTGCCCGGAATCGGCGGCATGACCGGAACCGAGCCTGCCGCGATGATAATGTCGTCCGCGCTCAGGACACGGCCATCGACTTCCACCGCGCGCCCGCTTGCCGCAAGCTTTGCCGCGCCATGCACAACTTCGACGCCCAGCTTTTTCTCAGCAAACGCAACGCCATTCCTGAGTTTTTCAACAACTTCCTGCTTCCAGGCCTGCATCTTCTGCCAGTCAAAGCGCACCGATTCGACATGAACCCCGAACCGATCGCCGTCAAGCGCGTTATGATAGTGCTTGGCCGAATTCAGCAAGGTCTTGGTCGGAATGCAGCCGATATTGAGACAGGTACCGCCTAGAAATTCTTTTTCCGCCAGCAGGACTTTTTTCCCATGATGGGCAAGGCGCTCCGCAGCCAGATAGCCGCCGGGCCCCCCGCCGATGACAATGACATCGAAATCGCTCATCCGCGCCGCTCCTTTAGTCTTTCAAGCCTTCGGTCAGCAGGTATAGGTCGAATTCAGCCAGCACTGCCGCCAGGTCTTTCAAAAAGCGAGCTCCATCCGCCCCGTCCACAATCCGGTGATCGATGGTCAAAGAAAGCCCGATCCTCATTTCAGAACCATTCCCTTCAGCCTTGGGCCGCGGCACGATTGAACACAGCCCCAGAATCGCCGTTTCAGGCTCATTCAGAATCGGGGTAAAGCTTTCAATGCCAAAGGCACCCAGATTGGTCAGGGTAAAGGTCGAACCCGACAAAAGGTCGGGTGAAATAGTTCCTTCCACGCAGGCTTTGGCCAGCTGTTTTGCCTGCGCCGAAATTTCTTTCAGCGAAAGGCTGTCAGCGTATCTGATGACAGGCACCATGAGGCCGCGCGGCGTATCCACCGCCAAGCCCAGATGCACATGCCTGTATTTTCTGACTATCCCCGGCAGAGCGTGGGCGTTGAGCGCCGGATGCCTGGGAAGAACCCGGGAAAGCGCGAAGGCGACCATGTCACCGATCGTGACACCAGCAAGTCCCAGGCTCGGCGCTGATTGCTTGAATCGTGCGCGAAGCGCCAGAAGCTGGTCGGCATTCGCGCTGGAATTGAGGGTAAGCTGTGCGCTGGATTGGATCGAATGCAGCATCCGGTCCGAAATGATTTTCCGAATTCCCTTGACAGGTTCGTCAGTATAATCGGCCTGCCCAGCGGCGCCGGCACCTGGTTCCCGCGTCTTTTCAGCCAGACGCGCCACATCTGACGCGAGAAGTCTGCCGCCCAATCCACTGCCTGATTCGCCGCTGAAGTCTGTTCCAATTTCTGCAATACCTCGGCCTACCGCGTTCCGCGCAGCCGAGCTGAAACCGTGAGCATTCTGAAGCACGGCGCTGACATCCCGTTCCAGAATCCTTCCATGCGGCCCGCTTCCCGCAATGCCCTCGAGGCTTACCATTCCCTTTTCGGCGAGTTTCCGCGCCCGCGGGCTGGCAGCAACCATACCAGCAGGATTGCTCGCTGCGGCAGATCCTGTCGGAGATGCCGAAGGGCGATTTTGAGCCTCAGGCTCTTGATCGTGCGTCGCTTTGACACTGTCCGCCGCTGAAGCCGCCGCCCCTGCCGCTGCATCATACTGCTCCCCCGGCTCCCCGATAATCGCGATCGGCTCAAGCACCGGCACATCATCGCCCTCAGCGCGCAAACGCTTCAGCAGAACGCCGCTCGCTCCCGCCGGAACATCCATTGTCGCCTTATCAGTCTCAATTTCGCACAGAATATCGTCCTGCGCGATTCGCTGGCCTTCTTCAAAATGCCACTTCACAATGATGCTCGATTCGACCGTATTGCCGAGTTTGGGCATCACAACACTATGCGCCATTACAGACCCTCCTATACCAAGCGGAAACGAATCGACTGCTCCGACATCCTCTGCCGCGCTGCCGGATCGAGCCGCTCATCAGTTATGATTCCATCGACCTCAGACAAGGGCAAAACACTCACAAAACCAGTCTTGCCATATTTGGACGAATCAGCCACAAGCCAGGTTTCGTCAGCCTGGTTTCGCATCGCTTTGACAATTTCCGCACCTTCCACCAGCTGTGTCGTCATGCCCCTCTCCAGACTGAATCCATCCGTCCCCACAAACGCGAGCCGTACATTGAAATCCGCAATCGCCCGCAGTGCCACAGGCCCGACCAGCGATTCCGTCTCTTTCCGGAAAATCCCGCCAGTCAGAATGATATTGAGCGCCGGATTCAGCCGTGCATATGAAAAAACCAGCGTGGAATTGGTGACAATCTGAACGCCGCGCCGCCCGGTCAGATACCGCACAATCAAGGCTGTCGTCGTGCCCGCCTCAATCATGATCCGGTCGCCATCCTGGACAGCTTCCGCCGCCGCCCGCGCAATTCGATTTTTTTCTTCCATATTAAGGCGCTGGCGTTCCAGAATGTCCTTATGAAACGATGGATAGGCGCCGCCTCTCGTCCGGTTGATAAAGCCCTTTTCTTCAAGGCTTTTTAAATCAGATCGAATTGTCACCTCCGAAACCCCGAGCGTTTTCGACAGCGCGGACACCGCCAGGGTCCCATCCCGCGCGAGCATGTCCAGAATCAGTGATTCCCGTTCGGTCAGCTCAAGATTCAATGCCGCCTCCATCAATTCGAATTGGAATTGTCGCACAGCCGCTTGGATTGGCTAGTTCGATTGGCCGGTTCGATTCTATTTCGAATTTCTTTCGTAAAACCTTCGAATTACTTTCGATATGCTTAAGTATAGGCAAATCCAAAACGACTTGCAAGTGCAAAAATCTAAAAAAACATATATCCAGCGCAGAAAATCTGTTTATTTATGCTGGCAGAGAATGCCCTCCGGAAACACAATCGACATCTCGAGTACATGGTATGTTGGCGGCATTAAAGACCCTGACTTTCAGCCGGGAGTCTATCCGGTCAGGATGAATGTGCCGCTTTCGGCGGCTCTCGGAAGTTCAGAAAGCCGGGAGGATTGTATCCTGGTGTTTCCTTCGGTCAATGGCAATGCGATCCGGGTTTTCTTCAACGGGCAGTATATCGGCAGTCAGGGCGATTTTGCGCACGGCTATTCCAACATCCGGTATGCGGCTAAATTCTTCACGGTATCCGCAGAACAATTCACAGCTGATCCTGGCATCGCCTATTTTATGACTGGTTTTTTCTCACCGATTTCATGATTCTCATCATTTCGAGTGCCTGGTTTACTGTGAATACTGTATGCGAACAAGCGCCTGAAAAAACAACTCTAGGATGGCGCAGAATGAGGCGCGGGATCAGGCGTGATAAGGTTTCTGCTGTACGAGTTTTCTGTACTGGCTTCCAACTTCCATCAACTGCCGCACTTCCAGCTTCATCGATTCGGTAAATTTTCCGGCGTCCGCCCGTCGTGATATAAGATTAAAAGAGATACCTTCCATTTGAAGCGCATACATCGCATTGACAGGATACAGCTGATATTCAATCACCGAAGCAAGCCCGATATAGCTTTGCAGTTTCTCAGCCAGCTCCGGATCCGATTCCCAGTTTTTGCAGAGCCACACATATAAATCAGCATGAAAATTCGTCATGATGCCGGAATACCCTGCCGCACCAGCCCGCAGAGAATCCAGCAAGGTTGCCGCATTGGCATTGAACAGCTTGAACCCAGACCCTGCAGCCGCCGCCACCTTTGCGCGTATATCCGCCATCCGGCAGCTGGTGTCTTTCAAAAAACCGAAGCGGCCAGTCGCAACAAGGTGACTGATGAGGTCGGCATTCAGAAGCCGCTTGTAAGGAGCGGGGCATTCGTAAAAACCAAGCAGAACATCCCGGTCAAAATTTTTCAGAAAGACATCCAGATTCTTTTTAAAGACATC
Source organism: Spirochaetia bacterium (assembly GCA_021286925.1). GTDB lineage: Bacteria > Spirochaetota > Spirochaetia > Treponematales > Rectinemataceae > JAJTBL01. Next base: position 4,644 of record JAJTBL010000008.1, read on the forward strand.
ATCGCTTTCATGCTTGCGCGCAAAGCGATTCGTCACCAGGATAACCGCGTCCGCGCCCGTATCGGCCATCATTTTGGCTTCATCGATCTGATCGGCCAGCGTGTCGGAAACATGCCCCGATGCGATGACCGGCACCCGTCCATCAGCAAATCTTATGCAGGCTTTTGCCAGCTCAAGCCGCTCACGCAGGCTCAATTGAAACATCTCGCTGGATTGGCAAACCGCGAACAGACCGGTAACGCCCTTCTCGATATACCAGTCGATCAATTTTTCAAGCGTTTCATAAGCGACAGTTCCGTCCGCGTTATACGGCGTAATCATGGTCGGCCATACGCCATTCTGAATATTTTTCATCCTTTTCTCCTGGATTTCCATCTCGGAAATCACTTATTTGAATCCCGCGAGCCTGGGAATAAACAGCACAAGGTCAGGAATATACGTTATGAGAAAGAGAACAACAACAATAACAGCAATCATCGGCAGAATTTCCTTGATCACTTTTTTAAGCGGCGTTCCTGAAATACCCGCAACGACAAAGAGCAGCATCCCATACGGGGGCGTCGACAAACCGATCATCATGTTCAGGACAATGACAACACCGAAATGCACCAGATTGATTCCCAGCGCATTAATGAGCGGAATCACGATGGGAATAAAGACAAGCGTAATCGCCATGGTGTCGATGAACATGCCGAGAATCAGGAACAGAACATTGATGAGCAGCAGCATGATGTATTTATTATTAGTCATGCCCAGCAGCAACGACGCTACAAGATTCGGTATCTTTTCAATCGTTACAATGTAGGAAAACGCGTAAGCACAGCCTACAAGCAGAGAAAGCGTGCCCGTTGTCTTCACCGTATTGATCAGCACATTTTTAAAATCGTTCCATTTGAACGCGCGATAGAAAAATATGGAAACCAGCAGTGCGTAAAACGCGGCGAGCGCACCAGCTTCAGTCGGCGTTACAATACCGCTGTAGATTCCCCCCAGCAGAACCACCACTGAAAACAAAGCGGGGATGGATTTGAAGGTCAGCACAATAAATTCGCGGAACGGCAGTTTATTCCCTTCAGGATAATTCCGCTTTCGCGCGATCACCGCAGTATACAGCATCAGCCCAACTCCTATCAGAAGCCCTGGAATGATGCCTCCCAGAAAAAGAGAACCGATTGAAGCGCCCGACAGCATGGCATAGAAAATCATCGGTATGCTTGGAGGAATTATCGGTCCGATGGTCGCCGAAGCTGCAGTAATGGCACAGGTGTAGCCATCATCATAGCCATTTTCTTTCATGGCTTTTATTTCCATGCTTCCAAGCCCCGACGCGTCAGCCAAAGCGGATCCAGTCATGCCTGAAAAAATTATGGAAGCGATAACATTGACATGGCCGAGCGCTCCTTTCTTTTTGCCGACCAGCGCGTTGGCAAACGAAAAAATCATGCTGGTCACTTTTCCTGAATTCATGATTTCGGCCATGAAAACAAAGAGCGGAACCGCTATCAGTATAAAGCTCGAATTCATGTTGGTGAGAAACTGCGTTGCTACCATATCGAGAGAAGCGGCCGGGTGCTTCGAAATCGCGAAATAAAAAACACTCGAGACCATCATGCCGATGCCGATCGGCATGCGCAGCAGAAATACCGCGATGAAGGTCAGAAAAAATACTATCAAAGCCAAATTCATTTTTCCCCTCCACCAGCCGGTTTTTTCAAATCTTTGACAATATCGATAACCACCCGTACAATCATGTCAGTCAGAAAGATCATGAAGGGGAAATACGCCCAGTTCATCGGTATGCGAAGTGCGTCGGATTTTTTGTACGCCATGAATTGCACATATTCCCAGGATGGGACATAGACAATAATGAGCGCAACGGCCATGAGCAGATTCCCCGCGAGCCTCATCCAGCGCTGGGTTTCAGGTTTTGCTAAATCGTACACCATTGAAAAAGCCACGTGGGAATTCATGCGTTTGGCATACAAACCCCCCAGCAGGGCTGTCCAGACAAAACACATGAGGCTCAGCTCTTCAGGCCATATCAACGGCTTGAAAAAATAGCGAGCCACAATCTGCGCCATAAAGGAAAGAAAAAGAACGACAAATGTCGCAATCGGAATATACAGCTCAATCAGATTGACAAAAAACATCCCCGCTTTTTTCAGGGACGATTGTTCCCGCATGGCAACCTCCGGAAAAAATCGGTGCGGGCTTAGAAAGGCCCGCACCCTTTTCATAAAACCCGTGACTTATTTTATCTTCTGGATTTCATCATACAGATTGAGATCCCAGGCTTTTGAAATATCCTTGCTCTCGGTCAGGTAGGAGTTCTTGGCATACGCCGCAAACGCCGCACGATCGGGATTCTCGATAACCACAATCCCTTCGGAGCGGAAGAAGTCAAGAATATTCTTCTCGTTGTCGAGGTTTGTTTTGTCGCAAAATTCCCGGGCTTTGTTGGCAGCAGCGAGCACCCATCCCTGCTGTTCTTTTGTCAGGCTTTTCCACTTCTTTTCATTCATTGAAGGCCAGGTTGAATCAACCACATGGTTGGTCAGAACGATGTATTTTGTCACTTCATAGAATTTCGCGTTCTTGTCAGTAGGAAGGGGATTGTCCTGCCCATCGACAGCGCCGGTTTTTAGACCCATATACACTTCGTTAAAAGCCATCGGCGTGGGATTCGCGCCGAGCGCCTTGCCCATGGCAATCCAGGTCGGGCTGTTAGGCACTCTGAGTTTGACGTTTTTCATCTGCTCTGGCTTGGTGACGGGTCCAACCTTCGCGGTGAGATTGAGCTGGCGGGTTCCCAGGTAGTAGGCTGTCAGCGGTCTGATGCCTGTCTTTGCTGCAACTTCTTCAAAAATCTTCTGGCCAATCGGTCCGTTGAAGGTTTTTGTCATCTGGTCATAGCTCTGGAACGTATAGGCAGCTCCAAACATTGAAAGGTAGGGGATGAATTCAGCGAGCCACTGCGCTGAAGTGTAGACCATATCTACCGTTCCCTTCCGGATCGCATCCTGCTCGGCTTGCTGCGTAAAGAGCTGGCCCGAGTGATAGACATCCACATGAATCTGCCCGCCTGAAAGTTTTTCAACCTCATCCTTGAAGACGAACATTGCCTGTGTGTGCGCATCTCCGGGTACGCTTACCGAGGTAAATACCAGATTGACCTTGTTCTGCGCAAACACGGCCGGCGTCGCAATCATCAATACCGCGAGCATAAGCAAAAAGAATTTTTTCATACCTGCCTCCCATACAATATTTCTGGCCGGACATACGCCGGCAAACAGTTCAAAACTTGGCCGCGGCTGCTGAAACAGCTGCAGTATCAGCGCCGCATTACGCCCATTTCACGGCGTCTAAGTATCAGCGCCACGATGACTGCGGTTCTCCCCGCCAGCCCAGCCGCCTGCTGATTTCCAGCCCGGCCGAGACAACCTCAGGCGCCATCTCCAAAATCCGTTCCATCGTATTCCGCTCGGCGGGTCCGGACAGACTCAAGGCGGCAAAAACACTCCCCTGGCTGTTGAAAATCGGCGCACCGACACACCGCAGATGCTCCTCATGCTCCATATTGTCGATGGCAAATCCCTGCCTTCTGATGACGGCAACTTCCGCCGCCAGCCGCTCCGGACTTGCGATTGTCGCCGCGGTAAACACCGGCAGCCCCTTTTCCGCCACGATTTTTTCGATCTCAGCATCGGGAAGGAACGCGAGAATAGCCTTCCCTACCGAAGTGCAGTGCAGCGGCGCCCTGACACCGATCACCGAATACGTCCGCAATCGCCGCCGCGACTCGATGCAGTCGATATAGAGCACTTCATTGTTATCCAGCACAGTCAGATGCACCGTTTCATCGAATTTGACGTTGAGTCCCTGGAGGAACGGCGCGGCTATGCGGCATATATCAAGGCCAGTCTGCGCGCAATTTCCCAGCTCAATGAGTTTTACTCCCAGGCTGTATTTTCCGGTTTGCACATTTTTTTCAGCGATTTTCTCACTGACCAAGGTTTCGAGAATTGAGTAGACACTGCTTTTCGGCAAGCCCAGGTTTCTTGCAAGATCAGATACCCCCTGCGGCTGGCTCTCACTCAGCGCATCAAGAATCTGCAATGCTTTTGCGACGGTGTTGACCATCGGCTGACTCCATTACCTGCTGTTTTAATGCTATATCGTTCATATATATGAACATCGTTCCAGTATATAAACATTGTCGTTCAGCTTTTGCGATTTGTCAAGGACGATTTTTATAAGCAACCCAATACAGCTTTCGCTCAAGCCCGAATTAAAAAAAAACCGCGGCGCAAAGGCCGCGGTTTTTAAGCCGAAGTTTCAGGTGTAGCAATCAATCAGAGGTACAAACTGCTCATTCCGGCTTGTGGTACAGGAAGCAGGCTACCTGGTGGCCTTCCTCGGTTGTCTTGAGCTGGGGTCTGCAGGTTTTGCAGACGTCCATGCGTTTCTGACAGCGGTCATAGAAGTAGCAGCCGGGGCGCTGTTTATCGGGAGAGGGCACGTCGCCGGTCAGGATAATGCGCTGGCGCTGAGCTTCAATCTTCGGGTCCGGGATCGGTGCGGCTGACAGCAATGCCTGGGTGTAGGGGTGCAAGGGATTTTTATACAGGTCTTTGGAGCCTGAAATTTCCACAATGACGCCCAGATACATGACAGCTACCCGGTCAGAGATGTATTGAATGACCGCCAGATCATGCGCGATGAACAGATAGGTGAGGCCGAACTCCTGCTGGAGATCCTTGAAAAGATTCAGAATCTGGGACTGGATGGATACGTCCAGGGCTGAAACCGGCTCATCGCAGAGCATGAGTTCGGGATTGAGGGCAAGGGCTCTCGCGATGCCGATGCGCTGGCGCTGACCGCCTGAAAATTCGTGCGGGTAGCGATTTTTGAAAAACCTCGACAAGCCGACTTTTTCCATCAGGTGCTCAACCCGGTCATTTCGCTCGTCATTGCTGATATCGAGCAGACCGCGCTTCTGGAAAATGCGCATGGGCTCCGCGATGATGTCACCGGCAGTCATGCGCGGATTGAGCGAAGCATAGGGGTCTTGGAACACCATCTGCATATTTTTTCGAGCTGCCAGCAGGTCATGCGGGGCCATCTTGGTAAGGTCTTTGCCTTTCAGAATCACTTCGCCGGCGGTTGGCTTATACAGCTGAGCGACAGCGCGGACCGTTGTGGACTTCCCACAGCCGGACTCACCAACCAGCCCCAGGGTTTCGCCGCGCTTGATGGAGAAATCGACGCCGTCAACGGCATAGATAAAACCGCGGTTCTTAGCCAGAAGGCTTTTCCCGATGGGGAAATGCATTTTGAGACCGTGCACATCGAGCAGGGTATCGTGTTCACTCATTTGGTTTCCTCCGCATAGAGCCAGCACGAAACAGCGCGGCCGTTTTCAAAGCCGGTAACCGGCGGATATTTTTTCTTGCAGATATCCTTCGCCTTCTCACAGCGCGGATAGAACGGGCAGCAGTCCGGCAGGTCGATGACGTTGGGCGGCTGTCCGGGGATGGAATACAGCCGATCCGCATTTTCCTTGTCCAGCCGCGGTACCGAGCGGATAAGACCCTGGGTGTAGGGATGCTTCGGATCTTCGAAAATATCATCTGTCTTGCCGCGCTCCACAATTCTTCCCGCGTACATGACGCAGAGCGTGTCACACATGCCCGCGACAACGCCGAGCGAATGGGTTATCAGAATAACTGCAGTCCCCAGCCGCTTGGTCAATTCCTGCATCAGTTCCAGAATCTGCGCCTGAATCGTGACATCGAGGGCGCTGGTCGGCTCATCGGCAATCAGGATTTCCGGATTGCAGGACAAGCCCATGGCGATCATGACACGCTGGCGCATACCGCCGGAAAACTGGTGCGGATACTGGTCAATCCGCTTTTCAGGAGCGGGGATGCCCGCCAGCTTCAGCATTTCGATGGCCTTCTCTTTGGCAGCCTTCTTGTCCAAACCCTGATGGAGCACAATCGTCTCGATCATCTGGGTGGAAATTTTCAAAAACGGGTTCAGTGAGGTCATCGGGTCCTGAAAGATCATCGAAATCTTGTTGCCGCGAATGTGGCGAAGCTCGGACGCAGGAATTTTCAGCAGGTCTTTGCCGCTAAAGAGCACCTGACCGCCGACAATCTTTCCGGGAGGATTCGGAATCATGTTGATAATGGAAAGATTGGTCACGCTTTTTCCTGAGCCGGACTCTCCGACAATACCCAGGGTTTCGCCTTTGTGCAAATCAAAACTCACCCCGTCGACGGCCTTTACAACGCCCTCGTCAACGGTGAAATAGGTCTTTAGGTCCCTGACCTGGAGAATAACTTCATCAGTCATGTCGTATTGCTCCTTACTCAGGTTCTGTTCTTGCTCTGCGGATCCAGGGCATCACGGAGACCGTCACCCAGGAAGTTCATGCAGAAGAGGAATAATGTCATTGCCACCGCTGGCGCGAGCAGCTGCCAGGTATAGAATTCCATGGCACGCACGCCTTCAGAAACCAGAGTTCCCCACGAAGCGTTCGGCGCCGAAACACCCAAGCCAAGGTAGGACAGGAATGACTCGTTCATGATAAAGCTCGGCATCAGCAAGGTCGAAAAAACTACGATAACGCCGAGGGTATTGGGCAGGAGGTGCCGGAAAATGATTCGCGGCGTACTCGCCCCCATAGACCTGGCTGCCTCGACAAACTCGGAGTTCTTGAGGCTGATGATCTGACCGCGGACGACGCGGGCGATTGTCAGCCAGGAAACCAGGGCGATCGCCACAAAAAGAATGACAAAACTGCCCCGCGCCTTTTCACCGATCATCGCCATGATGATGATAACGATAAGCATGTAGGGCAAGCCGTACATGATATCGACAAAGCGCATGAGCAGGTTGTCCAGCCAGCCTCCGACATAGCCTGAGACAGAACCGATGAGAATGCCGACAATCGCTGCCGTCAAAGTTCCGACGATACCGATCAGGATAGAAATCCGACCGCCGTAAATCACGCGAGCCAGCATGTCGCGGCCGAGGTCATCCGTACCCAGGATGTAGACTTTCTGGTACCCCGGATTGGTATTCATCTCCGCTTTGACCTTTTCAAGCGCTTCCTTCTGGTAGCCAAGTTCAGTGACCAGAGGATTGGAAGAAGTCTGGGTGTCAGTTCCGTGGCCTCCGAAATCCAGCGAGAAGTTCAGATTGGGGTCAACTTCCGCTGACTGATTCGTTGTTTCGGTTTCAGTTCCGGGAACTGCGCCGAAGTCAAAGCCATAGGTTCCCGAAGGGCCATTCGCCGCTCCTTCGGCTTTCTGTTCTTCCAGGGTCCTTTCCAGATCTGCAATCCGGGCTTCCAGCTTCTTGATCACCAGCTGACCCGCCGGTTTGAAAGATGGCGGAAGGCTGGCATTGCTGATGGTCTGTTCCCGGTAATCATAGATAATGCCCGCTGAGGTGAGCAGAGGCGCAAACAGAGTAATAATTATATAGAAGGAAACAATATACAGGCTGATGAGCGCCATCTTGTTTTTTCGAAGCCGCTTCCAGGCATCCGCCCAGAGCGAAACCGGCTTCATGACCTGGTTGAACTCGTTTACCGCTTGCTTTTCTTTCTTTTCACTCATGCAGAACTCCTACTTGTACGAAATGCGCGGATCGAGTAATCCGTAAATCAGGTCAACCACGAGGTTGGCGAAAATGAGAATCACCGAGTAAACGATAACCTCACCCATGATAAGCGTATAATCGCGGTTCAGCGCTGACTGGACAAAGGGCCTTCCAATGCCGGGAATCAGGAAGGTGGTTTCTACAACGACCGAGCCGACGACAATGCCGGAAAATGCCGGTCCCAGATAGGTGACAACCGGCAGAAGAGCGCCTTTCAGGACATGCTTCCACACCACCATGGACTCTTTCAGTCCCTTGGCGCGGGCAGTTCTGATGTAATCCGAGCGGAGCACTTCAAGAATGCTGGCGCGCGAAAGCCGGGCTATATACGCAAAGTACGGGAAGGACAGGGTCAAAGCCGGCAAAATGATTGCCTTTATGCCGTGGACTGAAATCCACTGCCCCATAGGCAAGATCTTCCACCGCATCCCCACAAACAACTGCAGTATGGGCCCCATGACGAACAGCGGGACCGAAATACCGATGACTGCAATCGAAACTGCCACATAATCCGGCCATTTGTTCTGTTTCAGCGCCGAGATAATCCCGACCGCGATACCGGAAACTACCGCAAGTACCAATGAGGTGACACCAAGCGTCATTGAAACGGGAAGGCCCTTGTCAATAATCTCATTGACTGACAAATCCCGGTACCTGAAGGAAGGGCCGAGATCCCATCTGAGGATATCGCCAAGATACCGCAGATACTGTTTGCCAAGCGGCTCATCCATATGATAGCGCTTGAGAAGGTTCTGGAGGATGAATTCCGGAACATCTTTTTCCCGCGCAAAAGGTCCGCCGGGAGCCAGCCTGATCAGAAAGAAGCTCAAGGTTACAATGACAAAGAGCGTTGGAATCAGGCTCAATGCTCTCCGAATGAAATAACGTGCCATTCGGAACCACTCCTTTTCTCGATGCAGCAGGAACATGACACTACACCCCATCCCTGAATGCGTATCATGAACCGTGCAAAGTGTTTGGGATAATCCTGGGCAATGTGAATTGCCCAAGGTGCCTGATTATACGTCAATTTTCAAAATAGCGCCAGCACCAATCGAAACAATGTTCAATTGGAGAATCATTTTTTATAATTGCGTTATTCCATATAGTAACAGGATTTCGAGATTATCATTTCAAAGAAAGAAAAGGGCTGCCCGGCAACCGGACAGCCCAAAAGGATGCTCAGGAATCAACCCTTATTTTTTGGGGCGGATGAACTTCCAGGGATGGGCGTTCATCGGGTTCGGATACCAACCGTCCCACTTGGTGAGGTCGATCATATTCTGGGTGACATAGAAGTAGATAGGCAAAATAGCCATATCTTCATCGATGAGAACCTTTTCGGCATCGCCGAGCACTTTCATGCGTTCAGCGCCGAGGAGGGTCCTGGATTTTTCGATGAGCTCATCATACTTCTTGTTGGAGTACAGACCGTCGTTCTGGGTTCCGCCGGTGACCCACATGTCGGAGAAGGTCGAGGGATCCAGATAGTCGGCAATCCAGCCAGCGCGGGCGATATCGAAGTTGTGGGACTGTGACCTGGTGTCCAGGTAGGTTCCCCACTCCTGGTTCACGAGGTTGACCGTGATACCAAGATTTTCCTTCCACTGGGACTGGATGAATTCAGCGATGCGCTTGTGGTTGGCGCTGGTGTTGTAGAGAATGGAGAGCGTCGGGAAGCCCTTTCCGCCCGGGAATCCAGCTTCAGCAAGCAGTTTGCGTCCCATTTCAGGATTGAATTCGAATCCCTTGGCCGGTGTATAGCCGGTGCTGGGGGGCACAAAGGAATTAGCCGGGACCTGTCCGCCCTTGGTTACGTTTTCAACAAGGGCTTTCTTGTCAAAGGACATTGCCAGTGCCTTGCGGACGCGGGCATCATCCAGCGGCTTGCGGGTTACGTTGAAGATGTAGTAGTAGGTGCCGTATTCGGGAGCGACATGGAAATCCTTGCGGAGCTTGATTTCATTCATGAGCTCGGAAGGAACGGTGTCGATCCAGTCCGCGCCGCCGCTCTTGTAGAGGTTGTAGCCGACATTGACATCATCGTTGGCGAGGAAGGTGACCTTCTGGAGCGCTACGTTCTTGGCATCCCAGTATTTCGGATTCTTTACGACAACGACTCTTTCCTGCGACTTCCACTCTTTCAGAACGAACGGACCGTTGGAAACCCAGTTCTGCGGTTTGACCCAGTCATTGCCGTATTTTTCAATGGCATGCATCGGGACGATGGCGAACGCATAGTGGACTACCATGTCGGGGAAGAAGGGGGTCGGGCCGACAAGCTGAACCTCGAAGGTGTACTTGTCAACTGCACGGATCTTCACCGCTTCGGGACCGGCTTTGCCGGACAGATAGTCCATGCCGCCCGCGATGTAGCTGGCCGGAAGGTCGGCATACTGGAAGGCGTTCTTGGGATCCATCTTGCGGAGCCATGACTTGACGACGGTGTCAGCAGTGATTTCGACACCATCAGACCAGGTGGCTTTTCTCAGCTTGAAGGTGACGGTCTTGAAATCCTTGCTGAATGACCAGCTCTCCGCGATACCGGGAAGCGCGCGGTTAGTCTTGGGGTCAGCGATGGTGAGTCCCTCAAAGAGGGCCATGTAGATTCTGTGTTCCGGCACGCCTTCAACAGCATGCGGATCGAGCGACACAGGTTCAGCGCCATTGACGATGGTGAAGTCCTGAGCGCCGAGCGCCACTACTGAGAGAAGCGCGAAAAGGACAAATAAACTCCTTTTCATTAGTACCTCCTATTAAAATGATACTCAATAAACTATATACTCACTCAGACAGGATTGCAAGGAAATTTTCAAACATATTGAAAGAGGTCGGAATATGTTCGTTTTCAACTCGCCAACCAAACTCGTTTTCGGAGAAGGAACTGCTGCCGGCGCTGGTTCCGAGCTCAAAGCGCTCGGGGTTCACAGGGTGCTCCTGGTCACCGGACCGGGCAGGACAGCTTCGCAGGAAGCGCTCGCCGGCATTCTTGTTTCAATTCGGGAAGCTGGGCTGGAATTTGTCCATTACGCGGGAGCCGGCGCGGACCCTGCCACCACGATGGTGGACGAAGGTGCGGCGCTCTATAAAAAGGAAGGCTGTGACGGCATACTGGGATTCGGCGGAGGCAGCCCCATCGATTGCGCCAAGGGAATCGGCGCATCAATCGGCGAAAACAGGCCGATCCGGGACTTTATCGGCACAGGGCTTGCCTTTACCAAGCCGGTACCGCCCCTTGTCGCGATACCGACGACCGCAGGAACCGGCACGGAGGTGACCAACGCCGCGGTGTTCACCCTCGTTGACGGACCGCGGAAAGCTAAAACAGGGACCGCAGGAACCAGCCTGTTCCCCCGGGTTGCACTGGTAGACCCCACATACCACCGGTCGATGCCGCCGGAACTGACTGCGGCGACCGGGATGGACGCGCTGACCCACGCCGTTGAAGCCTATGTGAGCCGAAACCACAACCCCATTTCAGACTTTTTCTGCCTTGAAGCCATCAAGCTGATAGGGCTTAATCTGAAGCGCGCCTGGAAAAACGGCGATGATATGGAAGCCCGCTCAGGCATGGCGCTTGCGTCTACGCTGGCCGGCGTCGGGCTGTCCCAAGCCGGTCTGGGCATGGTTCATGGCTTTGCGCACGCGGCCGGAGCGCTCGGCGGGCTGGCACACGGCATGGCCAACGCCATCATGCTGCCGTTTGTCCTGCATGAATACATTTCCGACGCCAACACGAGGCTCGCGGCTATCGGAAAGGCTTTGACCGGCAGGCAGGCGGCCACCGCTCTCGACGCAGTCTCCGCCATTGCCGAACTTGGCAGCGACATCGGCATCCCTCCCAACCTGAAAAGCGCAGGCATTCCTGAATCCTTGCTGCCGGAGCTTTTCGACGACGCAAAAACCTACAAGCGCAGGCCGCAGAGCCCTCGCCTGTTTACCGATGAGGAGCTTGAGCGCCTTCTGTATAAAGCCTGGTCGGATTCGATGATTGACTGACTGCCGGGCATTGGAAGCCTGCCACTGAATGCCTGAAAGCGGCTATCGAATCCTGAGCGTGGATCCCTGGGCTGTCTTGATCACTTCAAGCTGGTTCGGGATCCGGTTTCTCAGGCTTGTGACATGGGATATGATTCCGATCGTCCTGCCGCCGCGGATTTTTTCCAACACATTCATTGCGGTATCCAGCGATTCTTCATCCAGAGAACCGAAACCTTCATCGATAAAAATCGCCTCGAGCGAAACGCCGCCTGAGCGTTCCCGGATCATGTCCGAAAGTCCGAGGGCGAGGCTGACTGCAGTAATGAATTTTTCTCCGCCGGAAAGTGTTCCCGTGGACCGGTCCGCGCCTGTCCAGGCGTCGCGCACCTTGAGCCCCAGTCCGATTCTTCCTCGCCCCGCCCGGCTTCCGGCCGCGCTCCGGCCCACATCCTGGCTGAGCGTTTCTTCTGGAATGAGGTAGTATCGGCCGTCGCTCATCTCGGACAAGTGCAGAGATGCCCGGCTGACAACCTGCCGGAAATATTTCGCGAGTATGAAGAATTTAAAGGGCAGCCGTTTGCCCGAGAGTTCCCCCTTGAGCAATGCTGACAGCTCCTCCGCGGTAGAAACATCGGAACGCTTTCCTGCTCTCAGCACTTCAAGCTCGGCGATGCGAGCCATGGAATTTTTCATGGTTTGCAAATATGTCGAATTTTCGAGCAGTCTGGTTTGCGCATTGTCCAATGCTTCCCGGGCTTCGGTAAATTCCTGTTCGAGCTTCGCGATATCCGGCAATGATTCGCCTTCTTGCGGCAAATCATGGGCAAGCGCCTGCGCCAACGTTTCAGCTTTCGCCAGCGCTTCGCGATACATCCTCGATTTTTCTTCTTCGGTATTTCGCTCAGCCTTGCCCAGTTCAGCCGCGTGAACAGCCTCCAGTGCCGCTGAAAATTCAAGCTCATGTATTGGACCAAGCGCTGAAACTGCGTTATGCGCTTCTATTTCGAGTTTTTCCGCA